>JBEKDH010000120.1:0-12749 GCA_050014455.1 Occallatibacter sp. | reverse complement strand
AAACGAAAGGCGCAGATTGCTTCCCAGACCCGAAAACTGGCGAACGACAATTCCTTTGGGATTTTATCGCGTATGTTCCAGAGCGCGGAATTTTGATAGCGGCTGAATCTGAATTCGACAAGAGACGGAAAGAGATCGAGCACGATTTTGAGAAGCTGCTCTACTTACGTTCCCCAATCAAACTGATGATGTGCAGGATGAAAAGCGAGGCGGACGCTGAGGAAATTCGCTTATGGCTTGAGGACGTAGCAATAAGCACCTGCAAAGAATACTCGCCTGCTGAAGTTTTTGTCGTATATTGCGTGTGGTGGTCTGAACCTGGCGGAGGTAATCGCGATTTTGCTTACAACCTGCAAATTAGCGGCAAACCAATGCATCGTGCAATCTGTACCGAAAAGTTCGAGCGCGTCCACTTTGATCAAGCAGCGATATAGCTGAAAGTGAATGTTTAACGCTCGCCTGCCCACGCTCTGGCGGTGATCTCATTGATTTCATCGATGGTCAACTTCGGACCACCCTTCGTTTCAAGGCAGCCAAAGAAGCCTTCTATTGAGCCCGTCTGACGTGAATAGGCGCCAGAGCGGATCAAGGGCCAAGCCTCCGAATAGGGCATGATCTGTTCATGCCTAGCACGCCAATGTGCATCGATGCCATCGAATCCCTTCCCTCTGAAATGATGGCCGCATTCGGGGCAAATATTTGGAACTGTGGGCTTTTGCATGGCGTTTATTCTACTACCCGGCCGATCTTACAGCTTCCCGCTCAGCCAGTTGCCGAGCTTCTCCAAGGGCAATCGTACGCCGATCTGGAACGGGCCGAAGAGGGCGTAGACGGCGCTGACCTCGTCGAAGCGCATCTCGTAGATCAGCTTCTTGAAGACCACCGGATCGTCGGCGAAGAGATCGACGCCCCACTCCCAGTCGTCCAAGCCAATCGAGCCGGAGATAATCTGCTTGACCTGGTCGCCGTAGCGGCGGCCGATCAGGCCGTGCTCGCGCATCATGCGCTGGCGCTCGGCGAAGGGCACGGTGTACCAGTTTACCTGCTCGCCGCGCTTGCGGTCCATGGGGTAGAAACAAAGGTACTTGGCCTCGGGAACGGCCGGAAAGAGCCGGGGCGCCATGGCGGCGGATTGGCGCTCCAACGTGGCGGCGATCTCGGCGGTCCATTCCGGCGTGTGCGGGGCGAAGCCTTTGGCCGCGGCGGCCTCGTAGGTCTTCCGGCTGGACTCATAAAGGCCGAGTTCGACGACCGAAAGATAGGAGTGGGCAGGCGAGAGGTAGTCGTAGATCTCCATCTGGGCCAGCTCCAGCTCTACCTGATTCAACGCCTCGAACGAGTCGCGAAAGTGGATTAGAATGAGGTCGCCCTTGTGGCCGAGTTCGGAGAAGAGAGCCGAGCGGACGGGCGCATCCGGGCTAGCCCGCTCCAGGCGGCGGAGGGTTTCAACCGCCTGAGCGACGACGCGCTCGCGGTCGTCTGGCGGAGTGGCGCGCCACGCCTTCCAGTCGAAGCGGAAGAACTGGTGGAGCAGCGAAGAGCCTTCAAGCGTGAGCGGAACGGGAGGGAATGCGGCGGGGGAATCGGCCAAGGAACACCTCGATATTTCCTTCGATACCTCCTCATCGTAGCAAAGCGGAGGTGAGTTCGCGGATTCCACCCGGAGGCTGGGAATTGAAGAAAGGCAGCAAGGTAGCGCCGTTTCGCAGAGGCAGCAAGCTGGCATGTTGGCTTGCATCCCAGGAATGGCGAGCGTACGAGATTGGGCGGCAAGGCGGCTCTCGCCGAATGTGAGCCGCAACGGCAGATGCCGGTCGGCCTCGGCCCTATATACTAAGAGGGCTAATGAATGAAAGAATCCTGACCCTCCTGGTGCAATTCGTAACCCACGTCATCGATTTGGGCGGCTATGCCGGCATAGTCGCGCTCATGGGAATCAATTCGGCCTGCATTCCGCTGCCCTCAGAGCTGATCATGCCGTTTTCAGGGTATCTGGTGTATCTGGGCCGCTTCAATCTGTTCCTGGTGGCTACGGCGGGGATGGTGGGCTGCAATCTCGGCTCGGCGATCGCCTATTGGATCGGCGCCAAAGGCGGGCGTCCGCTGGTGGAGCGCTACGGCAGATGGGTTCTGATGAGCCGCCACGATCTGGATCGTATGACCTGGTTTTTTGACAAGTACGGATCGATCGCGGTGCTGCTGGCGCGGATGCTGCCGGTGGTGCAGACATTTATCGCCTTTCCGGCGGGGATTGCCCGGATGCCGCGGCTGCGCTTCCACATCTATACTTCTGCGGGTTCCTGGCTGTGGTATTTCTGCCTCGCCTCCGCAGGCATGAAGCTGGGCGAGAGATGGCACACGGACCCACGTTTCTACCAGGTGTTCCACCGTTTTCATATGGTGATAGAAATCGCGCTGCTGGCGGGGATTGTCTGGTTTGTGTGGTCGCACGTGAGACGCGGGAGGGTAGTGGATGCCGCTTAGGACTGCGAATGGGATGAGGTCATCTCGCACGGCGTAAACTATTCGGTTCGCCGCAAGATTAAGTTGGAACGGCCCGGGGCTCAGGGTCGAGAAAAAGGAAGGTTGGGAGAAGCAATGTCGATTGAGGAACAAGGCGGCCAGAAGACCGCCGCAGCACATCAGATTGCGCCCGCCACGGGCAAACTGGGAGTGATGGTGGTCGGCCTGGGCGCCGTGGCTACCACAATGATCGCCGGCGTAGAGGCCGTCCGCCGCAGACTAGCCAAGCCGATCGGGTCGCTCACCCAAATGGGCACCATCCGCCTGGGCAAGCGCACCGATAACAAATCGCCGCTTATCAAGGACTTTGTCCCGCTGGCCGATTTGAACGATGTGGTCTTCACCGGCTGGGACATCTTTGAAGACAACGTCTACGAGTCCGCCGCCCACGCCAAGGTGCTGGACAAGGAGACCCTCGACCAGCTCAAGCCCTACCTTCAGACCATCAAGCCGCTGCCTGCCGTATTCGATCAGTATTACGTGAAGCGCCTGCACGGCACGCATGTGAAGAAGGGCAAGAACAAGCGCGATCTGGCCGACCAGGTCATCGCCGACATTCGGGCCTTCAAGAAGACCGTGGACCGCGTGGTGATGATCTGGGCCGCTTCCACCGAGATCTTCCTCGAGCCGACCGCGGTGCATGAGTCCATTGAGGCCTTTGAAGCGGGCCTTGAGAACGACGACATCGGCATCCCGCCCTCGCAGATTTATGCCTATGCGGCGCTGAGCGAGGGCGTGCCCTTCGCCAACGGAGCGCCCAACCTGACGGTGGACACCAGGGCGCTGATCGAGCTCTCGAAGCGCAACGCCGCGCCCATCTGCGGCAAGGACTTCAAGACCGGCCAGACTTTCATGAAGACCGTTCTGGCGCCGGCCTTCAAGGCGCGCATGCTGGGCGTATCCGGCTGGTTCTCCACCAATATTCTGGGCAACCGCGACGGCGAGGTTCTGGACGATCCCCAATCCTTCAAGACCAAGGAAGAGTCCAAGCTGGGCTCGCTCGATTACATCTTTCAGCCCGAGCTTTACCCCGATCTCTACAAGGACATCTACCACAAGATTCGCATCAACTACTATCCTCCCCGCGGCGACGACAAGGAGGCCTGGGACAACATCGACATCTTCGGCTGGCTGGGCTACCCGATGCAGATCAAGGTGAACTTCCTCTGCCGCGATTCGATTCTGGCCGCGCCCGTGGCGCTGGACCTGGTGCTCTTTCTGGACCTGGCCAAGCGCACGCCGTCGCTGCGCTCCATCGGCATTCAGGAGTGGCTGAGCTTCTATCTGAAGTCGCCGCAGACCGCCGCCGGGCTCTATCCCGAACACGACCTGTTCATCCAGTCGATGAAGCTGAAGAACACCCTGCGCCACATCATGGGCGCGGGCCTGATTACCCACCTGGGCCTGGAATATTACGACTGACCACCTGCGGTGGGGCAGGCCTCTTCTGTTGGCTGGCCAATGCAAAACGAAATGCCCCACCTGCAAGGGCGGGGCATTTCTTCTTGTTGATCCGATCTACAAGAGGGCAAAATATAAAGAATGGTCGGGGCGGAGGGATTTGAACCCCCGACCCTCTGCTCCCAAAGCAGATGCGCTACCAGGCTGCGCTACGCCCCGACGGTCCAGCTTGATTGTATCGCGAATCCGTCTCAACGAGGCATCCAGGAGGCGTGAGCCAGCGCGTGGCCCAGCCACAACGCCAGCCACACCGCCAGCGCTAGTGGGATGGCGAAGACCAGCGCCAGCGCCGCAGTCAGCAGCAGCAGGAACCGCCAGTCGCGTCCTGTATGGCGGCGAGGCTCGCCCAGGTGGCGGCAAAGCAGGCGATAGTTGCGGCGATTGACCTTCCAGGCGATGTCGAAGATGTCGCCGAAGAGAGGAACGGAGCCCACCAGCACGCCAATGCCGAGATTTGCGGCCATACGCGCCAGCGTGACGTAGGGTACGCCGCGAATCCAGCCCGCCAAGGGAATGACCAGCGAGAGCAGCCCGGCCAGCACGTCGCCCAGTCCTGGAACCAGCCCGATGATCCCATCCAATCCGAAGCGGATTCCGGTGCCGGGGATGACGAAAGCTTCGTCCAGCAGAATCTCAAGCGCAAGCAGGGTCCGGTCGCGGAAGAGCCAAGCGCCGCGGTTCCAGCGGGCCGGGCTCAACGAGTGCCCCTCGCCCAAGTCCCCGCGGCCGCCGGTCGAAGCCGGGTTTGGCGGCTGAGTGGATGCCGGATATCGATCGCTGCGGGGCACGGGCGCTTCCCTCCTGCTGGGCCGGGTCTCCGGACCTGATTCGATGCTACAATCGAAAGGGTAGACGGCGGCTATAGTTCAGCGGCAGAACGCCTGACTGTGGCTCAGGATGTCGTGGGTTCGATCCCCACTAGCCGCCCCAGTTTGCACTCGCCAAAAGCCCCTGGCATCTTCCATCACAGCATTGCCGAGTCTCCGTGACCCCTGAAATCATCGAGAATGAAGCGTTTGCAGGCGGTTCAACCGGAGTGCCGGAGTGGCTTACCCGGTTTGAGCCGAGACGCGGCCTGACCAACGGCCACCTGCAAACGATTGTGGGAAACTTCTTCCCCCGGCCGCCCTTCCGGCTGGCCAGTGTGGCGGAGACCGTCGAGGTGGACCGCGCCGATGGTAGCCGCGTGCTGTGCCATTGCCACTGGCAGGACGACCACGGCCAGGCGGTTCCAGGCAGTGCCGGACGCCTGACGCTGGTGCTGGTCCACGGGCTCGAGGGATCGTCGGACTCCGAGTACATTCAGGGCATTGCCGCGCGGGCATGGGCCGCCGGTTGCAACGTCATCCGCATGAACATGCGCAACTGCGGCGGGTCGGAAGCGCTTACTCCCACGCTCTATCACTCCGGGCTCTCCGGCGATGTGGCCGCCGTGGTGCGCCACTTTGCCGAGCGTCGCGGACTACAGCGGGTGGCGCTTGCCGGCTACTCCATGGGCGGCAACCTGGTGCTTAAGATGGCCGGGGAGTGGGGCAGCCGGCCGCCGCTGGTTGCCGCAGCGGCGGTGTGCCCGGCCATCGACCTGGCCGTGGGCGCCGACGCCCTGCACGAGCCGCTCAACCGGGGCTATGAGTGGCGTTTTCTGCGCGGCTTGATGGCCCGCTACACCCGCAAGGCGAAGCTCTTTCCCGCCATCTTTGCGACTCCGCGCCAGATCGGGCCGGTTCGCTCCATCCGCCAATTCGACGACAAGATCGTGGCCCGCTACTGGCATTTCCGCGATGCCGACGACTACTACTACCGTGCCGCCAGCGCCCGCGTGGTTGACCGGATTGCCGTTCCCACGCTGATTCTCTGCGCCCAGGACGATCCCTTCATTCGCCTCACGCCGGAGACCCGCGCCAAACTCCGCGCCAACCCGCACATCGCCTTTGTGGAGACCCGCCACGGAGGCCACTGCGCCTATCTTTCCAGCGACCGGGGCAATGAGATTCATTGGGCCGAGGCAACTGTGATTCGCTCTCTGCTGGCCGTGGCCGGGCAACCGAATGGAAGCTGACTGGGAGGTCGAGCTTGGCGGCGGAGCGCCGGCGATCGAGGCGCAGTGGCCGGGGTTCGTCGATCTGCGCCTGCATCCCGAGCGCGCCTGGCAGTTCTCCGAGGCTGCTCATCTGCCCGCCTTGGCCGAGGCTTTGGCAAATCTGAATGCGCTTACTTCGCCGTTCTGGACCTCGAAATGCGACCTTTGGCAGGTCGTTGACCTTGCCGAGTTCGATCCGGACGAGCTGGATGCTCCCGCCGGCTGCTCCGCCCACGCAATCGCCTGCTATATCGACCTTCTGCCGAAAGGCGGCCGGCAATGGACCCTTCCGGCCGAGGCTGCCTCCGCGTGCAGGCACCTGTGCGGCCTCCTGCGCGCCGTCCCGCTGTGTTGCTGCCGGGTGGATCTCGTCGTCCGCCGCGCCCTCATCGCTCCCGGCTTGGAGGATCTGGGAATCACCGCCTATCTCACCGCCTGCGGACCCTCCCGCGCCGAGGCAGCGCAGACCCTTGAGGTTGCGCTGGCGGCATTTGCCCGTGTACTCCGAGGCCAATCGACGGTAGAATGATGCTTACAGGGGCGAGTAGCTCAATTGGATAGAGCACCGGCCTTCTAAGCCGGGGGTTGTGGGTTCGATCCCCGCCTCGCCTACCATGCTTAATAGCCAACGAGTTGCGCGGACTTCTCAAGTGGATATCAAGCAAGCCTGTTTTGGCAAAGCAAGACCCCGCCCGTCGATTTGCGCAGCCTAGCCAGCCGTCAGTCCACAGTGACCTGAATGACTAACGGAGCTGCATTGGTGACCGTGCCGCTTCCCGTCGGTGTCACCGTGAGCGTGTAGGTCTGTGACTGCGGTGGTTGCGAAGCGCCGCCGGAATTCCCTCCGCCGCCGCAGGCCGTCAGGGAGGCGGCCACCAGCGAGATCGCCAGCACCGTGAACAGCAACGCCCGCCGTGCTTTTCGGCGGCCACTGAACGGAGCAGCGAGCACTACTGCAAAGAAGATCAGCGCATCCCCGCCTTTCCATGGCGCAGGTGGGTCGCGCCTAATCGCGGCGCCAGCCGCCGTCGTGATCGTCAGCGTCGAGCTTCCGTTCATGCTGGAGGCGAAGCTGACTGGGGGAGCGCTGCCGGAAACCGCGGAACTGTCGCTCGAACTTACCGCAAAGCCGACAGTGCCGGTGTAATTCGCTGAGCTGAGAGTGAGCGTAACGGAGGTACTGCTCCCCGCCGTTGTGGTAGCTGAATTTGCAGATGCCGCCAGACTGTACGATGGCGCAGGCGCCGCACTGACTGTAAACGTATCCGTGACCGGTGTGGCTGCGGCGTAGGTGCTGTTGCCCGACTGCGAAGTAGTGATCGAGCAGGTGCCCGCGGCAACGATCGTCGCCGTGCCTCCGCTCACTGTGCAAACCGAGGCGGTGTTAGAGGCATAGGTCACCGAAAGCCCGGAGTTGGAAGTTGCCTCCAGGATTACCGGATTTCCACCAACGGTCTGGGTCCCGGGATTGGGAAAGGTGATCGTCTGCACGGTGGTGCCGCTGATCGCCATAGCCGCGCCGGACTCCTCGAAGACCGTGCCATACCCGCTTGCACCGGCGTAACTAGCTGTCCCAAAGAGATTTCCGGCCCCATCCAGGATCAAGGAGGCGTAGGGGAATGCACCGTCATTTCCGGAAGCGGTGAAGCTGTACAGGACTGTGTCTGAGGTGCTGTACTTTGTGCAGGATTGGGTCGACGCGCTGTAGCTTGTGCATGCCAGCTTAATGATCGCGCCGCAACCATCGCCGCCGTTGCATCCCTGATCCCCGCCAGAAACAGTGGTTCCAAAGAGGTTTCCCGCCCCATCCAGAATCAAGCTGGCTGACGAGGCTCCTCCGTCACTCAAACCGCCGAGGCCGTGCAAGTCCGTAAGTGTGGAACTGTATGTCGTGCAGGAATGGGCAGAGGCGTTGTAGCCGGTGCATGTCAGTTCAAAAACGTCGCCAGATCCACCTATGCTGTAGGAAGTGGTACCGAAGAGGTTTCCGGCCCCATCCAGGATCAAGCCGGACAAGGGACTCCCTCCGCCAAAGCTGTACAGCACCGTATCCGCAGTGCCGTACTTATTGCAGGACTGGGCCGAGGCGTTATAGCTGGTGCACGCCAGCTCGAAGACCGTGCCGCAGACGGAGCTATTATTAAGATTCCCTTTAGCGCAAGCCAGATCTGCGCCACCGGCAGCCGTCGTTCCAAAGAGGTTCCCTGCCCTATCAATGACTAAGCCGGCCTGTGGCGATGCGCCGTCGCCTCCCGTGAACGTGAAGCTGTTGAGCACCTGAGCCGTAGAGCTGTATTTTGCGCAGGAGCCTGTGGGGGAACTGTAGCTGGCGCACGCCAACTCGAAGGTGGTGCCGTATCCGCTTGCGCCGCCCTCTGCCGTGGTTCCGAAGAGGTTTCCCGTTCCATCCATAATCAAGCCGGCCTGGGGCATTGCGCCGTCGCCTGCGGAGCCGGCGAAACTGTAGAGCACTGTATCCGTGGAGCTGTAGGTCGCACAGGATTGGGTTGAGGAGTTGTAATTTGTGCAGGCCAGCTCGAAGACCGTGCCGTATCCGTGTGCGCCTCCCCATACCGTAGTTCCAAAGAGGTTTCCTACCCCATCGAGGAACAGCCCGGCGTAGGGAGCTGCCCCGTCACCTCCAGACCAAGTGAAGTCGTACAGCAGCGTATCTGTGGAGTTGTACCGTTGGCAGGAGCCTGTGGAGGCACTGTAGTTTGTACAAGCGATCTTGAAGATCGCGCCGCCTCCGCCGGAGCCGCCGCCAAATGTGGTTCCAAAGAGGTTTCCCGCCCCATCCAGGACCAAGCCGGCGTAGGGCCCTGCCCCATCGCCACCCGAGGCGGTGAAGCTGTACAGAGTGCTGAATGCCTGGCCAGATGTTAGTGACGTCGCATTTACGGTAAAGTTATCTGTGACCGGCGTGGCTGCGGCATAGGTACTGTTGCCTGGCTGCGAAGCGGTGATCGAGCAGGCGCCTGCGGCAATCATCGTTCCTTTGTCTCCGCTCACCGTGCAAACCGAGGTGCTATTGGACGTATACGTCACCGCCAGCCCGGAACTCGCGGTGGCGCTCATCGTGACCGGACTCCCGCCAACGTTCTGCGTGCCGGGATCGGGAAACGCGATGGTCTGCACGGTTGTGCTGCCTCCGCCTCCGCTGCTCGCTATGGCTGCGCCCGAAACCTCGAAGACCGTGCCCTGGTTGGATAAGTAGCCGAAGCTGGTTCCAAATAGGTTTCCCGAACCATCCAGGATCGGGGTTGCGTAGGTGTATACTCCACCGAAGTCCGCCAAATCAATCACGACATCGCTGGAGCTATACCTTTCGCAGGACTGGGTGGAGGCGATGTAGCTGGCGCATGGCAGCTCAAAGACCGTGCCGTCTGGGTAAAGGCCACCGCCGTAGAGGGTGGTTCCGAAGAGATTTCCTGCCCGATCCAGGATCAAGCCGGCGGCTGGGTTTGTCCCGTCAACTTCGAGATTCACGAACATGCCGGCGGCGGGGTTTGCTCCGTTGGCTGGGAAACCGGTGAAGTTGTAAAGGACGGTATCCGTGGAGTTGTACGCCGCGCAGGATTGGGCCGATGCATTGTAGCTGGCGCATGCCAGCTCGAAGACCGTGCCGTTTCCGGTTGCGCCGCCGATGGCCGTGGTTCCAAAGAGGTTTCCCGAACTGTCCAGGATGAGGCTACCGACCGGGAGTTCTCCGTTGCTTCCGTAGAAACTATCCAGCACCGTATCCGTGGAACTGTAGGCTTCACACGATTGGGCGGAGGCATTGTAGTTCTCGCAAGGGAGCTCGAATATCGTGCCCCCATCGCCTTCGCCACCCCCTTCAGTGGTTCCGAACAGGTTCCCCGCTCCATCCAGGGTCAAGCTGGCGTGGGGAACCGCACCGTCGCCTCCTGAGCCGGTGAAGCTATAGAGCACTGTACCTGTGGAGCTGTATGTCTGGCAGGAATGAGAGGTGGAATTGTAGCTGGTGCACGCCAGCTCGATGACCGTGCCGTTGTCGCTTGCGCCGCCCGTGCCAGTGGCTTCATATAGGTTTCCCGCTCCGTCCAGGATCAAGCCGGAGTAAGGCATTTCGTAGTTGTTCGCGGACCATGGGATGCTGTACAGCACCGTATCGGTGGAGTTGTATACCTGGCAGGTATGAGCGGTGGAATTGTAGCTGGTGCACTTTAGCTCGAAGATAGTGCCATTGTTGATTGCGCCGCCGTAAGTAGTGGTTCCGAAGAGGTTACCGGCCCCGTCCAGGATCAGGCCGGCTTCGGGCATTCCCGCGTCGCCGTTGTATGCCGTGAAGCTGTACAGCACCGTATCCGTGGCATTGTAGGCCTGGCATGAGCGGGCGGTGGAATTGTAGCTGGTGCACTTCAGTTCGAAGATCGTGCCCCCTCCGCTTGCGCCGCGGTAAGCCGTGGTTCCAAAGAGGTTGCCCGCCCCATCCATGATCAAGCCGGCTTCGGGCGATCCTCCGTCGCCTCCGGAACCGGTGAAGCGGTACAGGGTGCTGAACGTTTGGCCTTGTGCCGGCCGGGAGGCGAGGCACAAAATCGCCGGCATGCATAGCGCGAAGAGCACGACGGAAAGGGGCCAACGCGGGAATAGAAAACGTTGCGGACGGTAAGAATGCGGCATAAGCGGGCACCTCAGCAGGTTCTGCGCGCGGACAGCATTCGAAGAGTTGTCCCAATGTTACAACAGAAACCCATGAGTGCTTCGCGGCTGCTCGATTCGGACAGTATCAATCCCGAAGCGTCGGCTACTGTCGGGCAATCTCAGTTGTTAACTTCAGGGCGAATCACTCATTGACCGAGTTCCGCCCGGATGGTCGCCGAAACGTCAGTAACTCATCGGCCAACATCAACGCAGGTTGCACTGTCGTGCACTGGAGGGCGGCATCAACAGCCGCTTGCTCGCCTTGAACCATGCTCGCGCCGCCGCTTCGCAGGGGAAGCTGGCCTTGACTAGGGCAAACGCGTCTTAGTCTCCCCGATTTCTATCCACGTTTGGTTTTGTAACAGGGCACGACTTCAGTCGTGCCGCCACGGAAGCATTAGATAATAAGGGCTTTAGCCCCTGCCAACCTTTCCATGTCCCCTTTGCCGATTGCCGGCCGATGGCGCGAGCAGGGGCTAAAGCCCGCCGCCCTTCCTTTGCCCATGTGCGGCACGACTAAAGTCGTACCCTGGTTACAAAGCGCATGAATTCAATACTTTGCGCAGTGTTTTCTCTTTCCGTACTGGAGCAAATCTAGATGCGCTTGCCCTGAGGCTGTGACGGCGCTCCAGTAGCTCATAGGGGCTCTCCGCGCATACCTGCTCAGAGCAGGTCCATATCCGAGTAAATGAACCCCTGTTGTGCCAGAGCCTGCTTTCGCTCGGAGTACCGCGCCGTAGCCTCTTGAAGGGTAGCAAATGCCTCAATCCGAGGCTCGTCCCACACCTCCTGGCTGCCCTCGTCATTCCAGCGCGCGCGGGCTTCGCGCACACAGTAGACAGGCTCCCCGGCGGAGTCGGAATCGTAAAGGCGCAACTCGCAGAACTCCTGACCGCGGAGGGGAGCCTTGGGATCGCCGGTCTTTGAGAGCACTTCCTGCATGGTGAAACACGGCCTCTTTGAAGAAAAGACTACTACATGAGGGAAGGCACATGCCGCGCCGGAGCCGCTCCCTGGCCGGGGGTGACGGGTATCACTGCACTACGCATCTCGCGGTAGCTACGTTAATGCGGGCTTTTGTGGTGTTTTAGGAGGGTCCGGAGGGTTGCCCCTTGGACCTGCAAGAGCAATGCCAAAGGGTTCGATTGAGGTGCGTGGCGGAGGCAAGGGGATGGGCGATGCGGAAAGGCGGGACCGGGGCTTGCTGCGGGTAGACACGGACGAGTGCAAGGGTTGCGGTCTTTGTGTTGAGGCCTGCCCGCCCAAGGCGATCCGTTTGAGCGAGCGGCTGAATCGCTACGGCTACCGGACGGCGATCTATATGGGCGCGGGCTGCACGGGCTGCGGTATCTGCTTTATGGCCTGCCCTGAGCCGGGGGCCATCACAGTGCTGCGCAGGGTCACCCCCAAAGCCGCTGAAGGGCGTACGCCGGCAAAGTCCATCGAGGGAGCGTGCTCATGCGCAAGCAACTGATGAAGGGCAACGAGGCCATCGTCAAGAGCGCAATCCTGGCCGGATGCCGCGCCTTCTATGGCTATCCCATCACGCCGGCCAGCGAGATTGCCGAGACGGCAGCCAAGTATATGCCGGAGGCGGGAGGCATCTACCTGCAGGCTGAAAGCGAAGTGGCGGCCATGAACATGATCTACGGCGCTGCTTCAACGGGGGTTCGGGCCATGACGGCCTCGAGCGGGCCGGGGATCAGCCTGATGCAGGAAGGCATCAGCTACATGGCCGGCGCCGAGCTGCCCTGCGTGATCGCCGATATCACCCGCGGCGGGCCGGGGTTGGGCAACATTGCCGCCGAGCAGGGCGACTATCACCAGGCGGTGAAGGGCGGCGGCCACGGCAACTACCGGACCATTGTGCTGGCGCCCGACTCCGTGCAGGAGATGGCCGATCTGACCGCGCTGGCCTTCGAGCTGGCAGACCGCTATCGCAACCCGGTGGTCCTGCTGGCGGATGGATTCATCGGGCAGATGATGGAGCCGGTGGAGTTCTCTCAAGACGCAATCG
>JBEKDH010000119.1:0-13055 GCA_050014455.1 Occallatibacter sp. | reverse complement strand
CCAGCTCGACCGTTTATTCGGGCGCAATCACGGTCTCTGCTTCTGAGACGCTGGAGGCCATCGCCACGGCTAGCGGCTATTCGGCGAGCGCTGTAGGCTCGGCGGCTTACACCCTCTCGCCGAACTTCACCGTCGCGGTTGTGCCCACGGCGCTCACCGTCACCGGCGGGCAAAGCGGCATGGCTACGGTATCGGTGACGCCGCAGAACTCATTTGCCTCTGCCGTTACGTTCGCCTGCTCCGGGCTGCCCGCGGGGGCAACGTGCAGCTTCTCTCCGCCGACAGTAACGCCCTCCGGCACCGCCGCCTCAACCACAACGCTTACCATAACCACCACCGCGACAACAGCGGCATTGCATCGCAACTCCAACCCGCTGTTGCCGGTATCGACGCTGGCGGCCGCGTTCTGCCTGCTTGGCTGGAAGAAGCGGCGCGGCTTGCAAATCATGCTTCTGCTGGCAGCGAGCGTCATCGCTCTGGGCGTATTTACCGGTTGCGGCGGTGGATCATCATCGTCGTCAACGACACCTGTGACATCGACAATTACCGTTACTGCCACATCGGGAACGGGAGCGAGTCAATTGCAAAACACCGCAACTCTCGAACTCACGGTGCAATAACGCATATCGGCAGCCGCGCAATGCCATTTCGATGAATATCGTCATGGGAATGGCATTGCTCTCACCAGCTGAGCGAGGTTAGCGCGCTTCGCGGATTCGTGCTTTCCTTCTGCCAACTCCGCTAACTGACCCCCAGCACCTTCACGATTACCCGCTTGCGGCGCTGGCCGTCGAATTCGGCATAGAAGACCCGCTGCCAGGTTCCCAGGTCCAGCCGGCCGCCGGTCACCGGCAGCGTGGTCTCGTGGTGCAACAGCAGCGACTTCAAATGCGCATCCCCATTGTCCTCGCCGGTGCGGTGGTGCTTGTAATCGGGGCGCGCCGGCGCAAGTTCCTCCAGCCACTTGCCAATGTCCTCAATCAATCCGCTTTCCAGGTCGTTCACGTAGACCGCCGCGGTGATGTGCATGGGCGATACAAAGCACAAGCCGTCTCTCACGCCGCTGCGCCGCACAATCTCTTCCACCTGATCGGTGATGTGCACCATCTCCCTCCGCTTTGCGGTCTGGAAGATCAAATACTCCGTATGACTCTTCATTGCGCCCTCCCGGCATGACCGGCTCCGAACGGAAAGCGCCGGACCCGCTCACCCATTATCCTAGAGCCAGCCGTGCCTGTAACCGATCCGCACACCGCCGAAGCCCCCACGCAACCAACTTCCGCCCAGCGGTTGCGGGCCATGCACGATCGCCTGGTCGAGGCCTACGGTCCGCAGCACTGGTGGCCGGCCGAGACTCGCTTTGAGGTCATCCTGGGCGCCTATCTCACCCAGAACACCGCCTGGAAGTCCGTGGAGCGCTCCCTTGCCAACCTGCGCGCGGCGGGAGCGCTCACCCTCGACGGCCTGCGCTCGATCGCCCTTGAAGAGTTGCAGAGTCTCATCCGCCCCTCCGGCTTTCACACCCGCAAGGGGCCGGCTCTGAAAGCGTTTGCGGCCATGCTGGATGGGGAGTTTGGCGGCTCGCTCGACAGGCTCGCGGAGACCCCCACGGCCGCGCTCCGCCACCGCCTGCTGGCTCTGCCCGGAGTAGGGCCCGAGACCGCCGACGCCATTCTGCTCTATGCCCTCGACCAGCCCGTACCCGTGGCGGACGAGTATCTGCGCCGCATCGCTGTGCGGCACCGGCTTCTACAGGTGGCGCCAGCCCGGATAAGCTATGACTCTCTGGCCGATCTGACCCGCCTGGCCTTTGCCCGTGATCCCGCGCCGAGCCGCACGCTCCTCTTCAACGAGTTTCATGCCCTCACGGTGGCGGTGGGCAAGGCGCACTGCGGCAGAACCGCCCTTTGCGCGGGGTGCCCCCTGGCCGCGGACCTCGCGGCGATTGGATAAACGCGCGTTGGGAGTTCGTAGCGCCCCAACAGGGCGTTGGACTCCGACTTTGACGCATTCCCAGGGTTTCATTCCTGCTATCTTTGCTCCTCCCCACGGCGAGAAACCGCGGTCCTGCAAAGAAACAAGATTTCGATTTTTCTGCAGGTTGAACAATTTGGAGAAGCCAAACGGAGAACGGTGCGTAGAACGGTCAAACGAATTCAGCGAGTTAGCCCCCGCTGCGCGGGGTTGGCAGGTTGGCTGGAGCCGGACGGAGTTTCATCCCATCGTGGGCCGGCAACGCCGGTGGGCGACTAACACTGACAGAGAAGATGCTCTAATGAATACTCGGAGAGAAGGAGGGCGCGAATGCCGGAATTCCCCGCACCGAAGTGCTCATCTTCTCCTTCACGCTGCGGGCCAGCTTCTCAATCTCGGCAAGCCTGCGAAGCTGGTCTACGGTGAGAGAGTCGGGATGATCGCGGCTCACCTCGGCATCCAGCTCCGCGGCCAGCTTGAGCAGCCTGTCTGTGTCAGCGACCAACAGCTTCTGCCGCTCGGCGTTGAGCGCGCGCAACTGCCTTTCCTGCTGCGCCGGATACAGATTGTCCCCATCTGAAAATGGATCGGCCAGGTGACGGCCAGTCGATTGCCCGAGCCCGCCAGTGGGTTGCGGAGGCGCATTCTGCGCGCCTCCCGGCAACGCCAGCAGCAGCGCAAGGCAGAGCGCTTGGCGCGCGGCGCAAGAAACCCGCCGGCTGGAAGTGCGGGTCGAGAATGAGCCTGGCAGCATGCGCATGGTTTTTGGCCTTTGAAAGGAGCCTGTTTGCGCAGAAAGCGGCGCTACGCTCAGCTTCCTCCGATGGTAAGCTTCATCTTCTCCTTCACGCCGTGGGCCAGCTTCTCAATCTCGTCGGCCTTGCGAATCACATTGAGCGAGAGCGTGTCCTTCGTGGTCTTGTCTACTTCGGCCTTCAGCTCGGTGGCCAGCTTGAGCAGCTTGGCGCTATCTTCGGCGATTTGCTTCTTGCGTTCGGCGTTAGCCGCATCGAAGTTCTGCTGCTTGGCCTGCTGTTCACGCATCTCCATCTGCTGGTTGGCGTCAGGCAGGCGGTTGGGCTGAGGATTGGGCATCTCGGAGCTGCGGGGCATTCCCGGAACCCCGCTCTGGCCGGGTCCGGCGCCGGCGAGGGCCGCCAATGCGGCAAGGCAGGCGAGAATGCGCAACCAATGAGGTCTCCGGGGCTGTCCGGCTGCCCGATCGGCGCCGGGCGCGCCTTGGTGATCCTGATTGCTTGTGAACTGCATGGGGAACCTCCTGGGCACGGGGACGCAATTCAATCTTCCTCTTGCTTGAATCTCTCCCCGGCCGGCACTGCCGGCTTCTCCTGCGGACAGTCTAGTCTAGAAAGAGGAGTCTTGGAATGCATCTTTTTTTGTTGGCGGCAAGGACGGGTTGGTTTGCCGAGGGCCGGTTTCTTGGCAAGGTGCTTGACGAGTGGATTGTCGATGCCCAGGAGTTCATTCGCATCAAGCTGCCGCACCTGGTGGTGATTGCGGCTATCGCCTTTGTGCTCAGCAGGCTGCTGCGGCTCATCACCTTTCACATGGTGCGCGCGGCCGAGCGGCACGCGACCAGTCCGGAGCACATGGGCCAGGTGAAAACACTGGCTGGGGTGATTCGCACCTCGGGGCTGGCCATCATCGCGCTGATCGCCGGCTTGCAGTTCCTTGACGCGCTGGGAGTGAATCTGGCTCCGTTGCTGGCCTCGGCGGGAATTGCCGGAATTGCCATCGGCCTGGCGGCGCAAAACATAGTCAAAGACATGTTCAACGGCATCCTCATTCTGGTCGAGGACCAGTTCAACGTGGGCGATACGGTGCGGCTGGCGGGCTTGTCGGGCACCGTCGAGGCGATGACCCTGCGCAGGACGACGGTCCGCGATGTGGACGGGACTCTGTACGTGATTCCCAACTCGCAGATCACCACGGTGGCTAACTTGAGCGCTGGCTACTCGGCGGCCACGATCAACGTGAGCGTGGACTTCTCGGCAAATCCCGACGCTGTGATGGAGCTGCTGAAGGGCATTGCCATGGATATCCGCTCGAGCGAGGAGTTCCGCGATCTGTTTGTGGCCGATCCGCAGATTCTGGGCGTGGATGCCGTGAAGGGCTCGGAAATGATCTTCGCCGTGGTCTTCAAGACGCTGGCGACCAAGCAGTTCGCGCCGGCGCGGGAGTTCCGCCGCCGGGTCCGGCTGGCGCTGGAGGAGCGCCACCTGCTTCCCGGCGACCCCAATCGTGTCTTCCAGACATTCCTCGACAAGGACGCACGGAAGCCCATCCAGCCCGAATCGGAGGCTGCGCCGGAAGGCGACCCGACCCTGCTCAAGCCGGAGGATGGAAATCCCTTGGCGAGCGAATGACTAGTACCGCGTCTTGATGATTTCGTGCTCTCCCAGGTCCCCAAATGCGAGGGACCTGGGGCACCCAGCCTCAGGCGATTGAGGAGAATGGAGCGAGCGGGGTTCTATACCAGACGGCGCACAGCCTGGGCCTGATGGAGAACGGCGCGATTCTGGCCCGTAGTTTTGGCGGCATAGAGAGCCCGGTCGGCGGCCGCAAGAAGAGATTCAACGCTTTCGCCGCCGGCGGATGGGTCGAAGACGGTGGCGCCCATGCTGCATGTAATTGCGAACGCGGCCTCGCGGGTGTGAATCCGCAGGTTGGAGATGGAGGTGTGGAGGCTGGCCAATCGCTCCGCCGCACCCCCGCGTGGAATCTCTGTCAGCACCAGCAGGAACTCTTCTCCGCCGTAGCGGCCGGCGTGGTCATAAACGCGAATGGCTGCGCCGACAGCGGCGGCGAACCAGCGCAGCGCTTCATCGCCGGCCTGATAGCCGTAAGCATCGTTGACGCGCTTGAATTGGTCCACGTCTACCAGCGCCACCAGCAGGGTGCCGCCTTCCCGCCGGGTGCGGTCCATCTCCGCATTCAGCTCACCCAGGATTCCCACGCGATTCAGCATTCCGGTGAGGACATCGTGCGCCATCTGGATGCGCAACTGCTCACGGCTGAATTCAAGTTCGCGGGTGCGCTCATTCACCAGGCGTTCCAGTTCCCCGCCCTTCCGGCGCAGACGCCGGGTGCGCAGCAGGGCGGCTACCAGCAGCAAGACCAGCAGGATCAGCAGGCAAAGCTCGACGATCTGAAGTTGGCCGCCGTGCGCCGCCAGTCGGGGAAAAACGCCTTGGCCCGCGGCCAGCGCATGGTCCGCAAGGCTCTTGAATCCATGGGCATGGCGCGGTGCGCCAAGGGGATACGGCTGAGCGGAAAGGCAGACTGAAAGCGCCAGCCAACACACCGCTCCCGAAAGGACTGCAAGCCACTGTCTCAATGCCGAATCCTTGCGCAGGAAATCCACACCGCAGTGAGTTCATCGGCAATCCGATCCGGGAACTAGACTTTTTCTCCCCGGTTCGCATTCTCCGCTGCGGGCTCGGCTGCCGATGGCCTAGACTGGCAGCTCCAGCGCCTCCAGCAGCGCCTCCGCGCTGGCCGCGGGAGGCAGGCAGGTGCGTCCGCGGCAAACGATTGCCCAGGCCGCGGCTCCAGCCGGCGCGGGAACCTGGAGTAGCGTGCCGGCAAGCCCCTCGGGAATGCCCCCCGGCACAAGCCGGCGCGGATCGATCCGCATGACCGTCTTGTTCACGGCGAAGCGCGCCACTGCGGTCGCCTCCATGCGCAGGGCCTCTTGACCCGAACCCACCACCACGACCTGCAGCGGATCGAGCAGAAGCCGCTCCAGCGCCAGCCCATAGCTGCCGGCGTAAAGGCCGAAGTGCTCCACGATCCCGGCAAAGGAGGCCAGGGTATCTTCGGCGATCTGGCGATATTCTCCGCGCCCGCTTAGAACCTCAAGGCGCAGCAGGGCCGAGGCGGCGGTAGGATTGCCGGCCGGGGTGGGCGAATCCTGGAGCGGCTTGCGGCGCGCCCCCAAAGCGCCCAGCGGCGCTGCCCCATCGTTGGGCTCGGCAGCGTCGAAAAATGCTCCGGCCGCGCGGTCGTGGAAGCGGGCAATCATGGCATCGGCCAGCTTGACGGCCGCACGGTAATAGCTCATCTCTCCGCCGGCGAACCACGCGTCGATGCAAGCGTGAACCGTGAAGGCATAATCGTCGAGGGTGCCGGGAACCTTGCCGGCGGGCGCGCTTTCGGTGGGCGGCTGAGCGTCGCCGTATGCGATCACATGGCTGAGTGCTCGATCTCCGTCCCAGGCCTCGGCAAGCAGCCGGTCCAGCGTGAACAGACCAAACTGCCGCGCCGGGTCCATGCGCAGCACCCGGGCCGCCTCCAGGTAAGCCGTGACGGCCATCGCGTTCCAGCCGGTATAGAGCGTGCGGTCAATGAACGGAGTGGGCCGCTGTGCGCGGGCCGCAAGCAGCTTGCGGCGGGCTGAGTCGCGCAGCGCGCGGAGAGCCTCCAGTTCCCTGCCCCGCTCCCCTGCGTCCTTCTTTGCGGCCCGTTCCTCCAGGGTCCATTTCACATGAAGAACGTTCTTCGCCGGGTTGTGGTGCATATCGCCCAGTTCGCCGATATCCCAATAGCTGGAGGCAAATTCCAGCTCGGCAGGGCTGAGCGCGGCGCGGGCTTCATCCAGCGTCCAGGTAAAGTAATCGCCATCGTCGTCGAGATCGATATCGGCGTCTTGGGAGGCATAAAAGCCGCCCCGCTCGCGGTCGGTCATGGTCGCGTCCAGCCAAGCAACGATCTCCACCGCGATCTGAAGGAAATCCTGGCGGACGAAGCTCTGGAAGCCGTGCACGTAGTTGCGCAGCAGCTCGGTGTTGTCGTAGAGCATCTTCTCGAAGTGCGGAACCACCCAGCGTTCGTCCACGCTGTAGCGGTGGAAGCCGCCGGCCAACTGGTCGTAGACGCCGCCGCGAGCCATCTTCTCCAGCGTGGCGATGAAGGCGTTCCGAGCCTGGGCGCATTCAGGGTGCTCAGGGCCGCGGTTCACGGCTGCTTCCAGCAGCAGGTCGACCACCGAGGGGTGGGGAAACTTGGGCTGCGAACCGAAGCCGCCGTTGCGGGGGTCGAAGAGCCTGAGCGCCGAGGCGGCAATCTTGTCCACCAGGGCCAGCGTCAGTTCTCCGCCGCGGGCAGAAAAGGTTTCGTTATACTCGATGGCGGCCATCACGCTCGATGCCGTCTCCAGCGCCTCGTCGCGCCGCTCTCGCCACACCAGCGCCAGCGCCAGAAGAACCCGCCCGAAACCCGGCCGCCCGTAGCGGTCTTCGGGGGGAATATAGGTGCCGCCGAAGTAAGGCCGGCCGTCGGGTGTGAGAAAGGCCGTCAGCGGCCAGCCGCCCTGGCCGGTGATGGCCGAGACCGCCGCCTGGTAGCGCGCGTCCACGTCGGGCCGCTCGTCGCGATCCACCTTCACAGCCACATAATGCTCGTTGATGAGCGCGGCAATTTCAGGGTTCTCGTAGGATTCGCGGTCCATGACGTGGCACCAATGGCACCAAACCGCGCCAATATCGAGAAGAATGGGCTTATCTTCAGCCAGGGCGCGGGCAAAGGCCGCCTCGCCCCATGGGTTCCAGTGGACAGGCTGAAGGCGCGCCGAGCGCAGGTAGGAGGAGGCTGCACCTTCAAGCAGGTTGGCGGCAGGGGGCGTTGGGGAAGCGTCCTTGTGCATGGGCAGAGGATAAATGGCCCCACCCTGGGCGGGCCAGCCTGCGGGGCTCCTTTCAGAACGCGAACCAACTCAGGTTCTTCCAGCGGGCTTCCGATCGAGTTCCGCCCTCATGGCCAACATTCCCTCAGGGGCTAAAGCCCATCGATTCTGATGCGCTTGCGGCACGACTAAAGTCGTGCCCTGACACTTCTGCCGGCCCGAGAAGGGTTCTTTCGCCAGCCTGCAAAGCCCATTGATCCTGCGGACGTAACGTACGGGCTAAAGCCCATACCCTTCAAGGCCAAAGCCCGCAGCCTTCAGGAGGTGGAACGAATCAGCGGTTCATTAGACCTCAAAGGAAAGCTGGGCCGAGGCGAAGAGCGGCGAGGCCGGCCTGGGCTCGGAAGCCAGCTCGTACACGAGCCGCTCCAGCACCAGCCGCTTGTCCGGCGGCGAGGAGCGCAGTTCCAGGTCGGCGCGGGCCACCAGCCGCAGGGCGCGAGTAAGTTCGCGGCGGTTCTTGTAGCGGCGGGCCTGGCGGATCAGATCGTCGGCGGCAAAGGGAGGCATGCGGAAGCCCTGCCACAGTGCCTGCCAGATTGCGCGCGAGTCGCGCACGTTCTTTTCCAGGATCACCAGCATCTGGCGGAAGGTCTTGGCCAGCATATAGAGATGGCCGATGGCGGCGTCCTCGCCCGCGTCCGAGCTGTTCAGCAGGCCATGGAGCAGGGCCAAGGCGCGCACTTTGTCGCGGGCGCTGATGGCGTCGGTCAGCTCGTAGAGCGAGCGCTGCTTGGCCCCCAGCACCATGGTTTCCACGTCGCCCAGGGTGATGCGCCCACACAACCCCACGGACGAAGACCTGTCCGTGGGAGCCCCAGCGCGGCCTTGGGTATAGAGCAGCAGCTTCTCCAGTTCCGAGCTGATGAGCATCATGTCCGCGCCCAACGCGTCAACCAGTTCGCGGGCCGCGTCGGAGTCCAAACGCGCGCCGCCCTCCTGTGCGGTGGTCACGGCCCAGCGCATGGCGTCTTCCTCGTTCACGCGCGCCAGTTCCACCATGCCGCAGTGCTGGCCGAGAGTCTCGGTCAGCCGCTCGAAGCGGTTCTTGTCGTCCATCTCCATGCGCCGGATGTCGGACGGAATGCGCAAGAAGTCGGCCACAAAAATCAGCAGCGCCTGCGGATTCGGCGAGCGGAAGTAGCGATCGAGAGCCGCAAACTCGCCCTTCTTTGCGCCGCGCGAGTAAAGCTGCTTGACATTGCGGACAAAGATCACCTGGAAAGGCGCCATCAGCGAAGGCGTCTGCGCGCGGTCGAGCACCTCGAAGATCGAAGTTCCGGCCAAATCCAGATCGGAGAGGCAATAATCCCTCAGATCGGGCGGCACAAAGCCCTTGAGCACGGCGGTGCGGCAGCGATCCAGCAAGAAGACCTCGTCGCCGGCCAGCACGTAGCCGGGCCGCAACTGCCCCTTGCCAGCCGCGGCGGCCTCGATCTCGGCCACAAAGCGGCCCACGGCGGCAAAGCCAGCACCCCAGCGCGCGCCGGTCAACGGACAAGCCTCCAGAAAGCTGGGCCAATGAATGCGTCGATCATGCGCCTACAGAATACCCTCCCCGGAGCGCGGAGGCCAGCCCAAAGAACCATAACTAGTACCGTGTATTGATGATTTCGTGCTTTACCAGGTCCCCAAATGCGAGGGACCTGGGGCACCCAGCAATTGGGGATCGTTTTGCCCTATTCCCTGGTCCCTGGTCCCTGGTCCCTATTCCCTATTCCCTAGTCCCTGGTCCCTGGTCCCTTTCTTTTAGAACCCTTCCAGCACATCGGCCACAAGTTGCCGCGCAAACTCGCGGCTGAGCCGCTCGACGGCCGCCGGATCCTCCTGCAAAAAGGTGGGCAGATCCATGGTGGACTGGTACTGTTGGCGGAAGACGTAGTTCTTGTTCTCGTAGAGGACCTTGCCGTCGCGGCCGGTGAGCGTGACGGAAACCACCATGGTGATGAGGAAGCTGGACGACTGCTGCGTCGAGGAGTTGTAGGTGAGCGGCGCCACCGACTCCTTGAGGATCGTTCCGTGCAGGACGGCGTCGGCGTCGGGGCCTTCGTTCGGCGTCACGCGGAAGCGCGTGCGCGTGGCGAACTCGTGGATCACCGCCTCGGTCATCGCCGTCTCGGTGTGATAGGTCTCGGTGCGCGTGGCAAAGACCGGCACGGAGAGCGTGTGCACATCGGGCGGCAGATGGGTGGCCGCGCCCAGGGTGTGGTAGCCGCACCCGGAGAGACCGAAGAGGGCAAAAGCGAGCGGGACAAGAGCGAATCGGCGCATGACCCATCTTAACGCGCAGCCATGCCGGGAACCCCGATTGGCCGCAGCGTAGTGTTCGGTTTGCCGGCGATACGTCCAGAACCCCAATCAGGCAATTGCCAGCCCCGGATAAATGAATCGGCGATTTCGTGCGTCACCCAATATCGTTTTCGTCACTCTTGATGAGTCGAACGGTTCAGTTCACTGGTCGGCGCAGAACGCCAGATTTCGGCACGCCCTTGAATGGGCCGACACTTGTGAGGAAGTTAGAGAGAACCATCTCCATCTGGGTATCGTAATCAGGAGGATTCTTAGGAAGGTGAGGCCACGCTACGCGAACAGAAACGCCGCAATCGGCGATTATGCGACGACAATCCCAAATTACGTACTGAGCCTGGGTCGAATGTTGTATCGCCGAGAAAGTACTGCACCCCCAGCCGTCTACGAGCTTTTTCTCCTGCGCGTTGTGTTCGGTGCTTGACGCTTGCTTCTGGAAAGCATCTCTATCCTGGGCGGTCCTCAGGTCCGTAGCGATAATCGACAGATTTGATGAGTCCGAAGTGCATTTGTCGGCTGCGTTCGGGATTTGGAATGCAAATACTGTCTTTTCATCTGTAGACTTGTTCGCTATCACTGGCCAGTTGGCAGGCACCGAGAATTGAACACGGCCGACGATTGTGAAATCAACCACATCCGCCGCCGCTGCCGTTGCTGGTGCCAATAGACCTGTAACAAATAAGAAAAGAACGAATGCTTTCTGCGCCATCCGATGATTGTACGGCATGGTATTGCGAACGGCCCAATGCACTCGCGGAGGGAATTTGTTGGGGTCGCTGCGGCGCGTTCTGGTCGTGTGGTCGGCAATTCGGAAGCTGCGCCACGCCATCAGATTACACCCAGGCGGTCGCCAACATGCCCAGTCCCAGCGCGGACAGCTTGAGGCCATCGGCGCGGTCCTTGAAGTAAAGCTCGTTGAGGCGCTCTGAATTCACTTGCTCGATGCGATGAAACCCGGCGCGGCGCAGCTCCGACGCCATCTGCTCCGGCGTGAAGAAGAGCTGGAATGGCTCACCGGCGGCCGCCACCCGGCCGGCCAGCGCGTCGAAGGCCTTGCGTCCGAGCGGGCTGAGAGTCTCCGGCGCGATGGCGTAGTCGAAGCTCAGGGCGCTCCCGGCGGGCAGTTGGGCGATTGCCGCGAGCGTCGCGCGAAAGGCATCCAGCGTGAGATAGGGCACCACCCCCAGCCAGCCGAAGAACGCCGCCGAACCGGCATCGAATCCCGCTTCGGCCAGCCCGGCTGCCAGCGTTTTGTGCTCAAAGTCCAGCGGAACGAAGGTCAGGCCCGCGGGCAACGCGATCCCCGCCTCGGCGAGCATCGCCCTTTTCCACTCCTGAGTGGACGGAAAGTCCACCTCGAAGACCCGCAGCGAGGGAAATGGATTGCGATAGGCGAAGGTGTCAAGCCCTGCGCCGAGAATCACGTACTGCGCGACCCCGCTGGCGACGGACGCGGCCAGGCGGTCTTCGGCGTAACGGCTGCGCGCGGCCATGAAGGCGCGAAAGTCGCGGGCTACCCGGTGCGACGCGCGCTCCATGTCCCGGGCGAAGCCGGGGCCCAGCAGCCGCACCGCGATGGGATCGTCCAGAATGCGCGGCTGCTCCATGAGCTGGTGGGCAGCGCGGCGAATGGCCACGCGAAGGGCTGTCTTGCTGGCGCGGCCAGTCTCCATGCAATGCAGTGTAAACCACCATCGTCTCGGCTCCAGGTCTCGGATCGTGCGATTTCATACCTTGGATTTCGCGCTTTCCCACCCATTTCGCAAAAGAACGCGAAATGGATGGGGCACGGAGCATTGGAGTGTAAACCACCATCGGTTCAACATCCGCGCGGAGTACCATGATCCCCATGAGCTGGATTGGATGGGCATTGCTCTCGGCGGTCTTTGCGGCCGCAACGGCGCTATTGGCCAAGGTGGGCGTGGCGCATGTGGACTCGAACCTGGCCATGGCGCTGCGCACCAGCGTGGTGGTGGTCTTTGCCTGGGGGATTGCGCTGGCACTGGGCAAGCAAGGCGAACTTCGCTCCCTCGACCGCCGCACCCTGCTCTTTCTCACCCTCAGCGGCCTGGCCACCGGCCTGTCGTGGCTCTGCTACTTCCGCGCCCTGCAACTGGGACCGGCCTCGCGCGTGGCCCCGCTGGATAAGCTCAGCGTGCCCCTGGTCATGCTGTTCGCATGGCTGCTGCTGGGCGAGAAGCTTAATACAGCAGCCGTCGCCGGCGGCTTGCTGATCACCGCGGGAGCCATGGTGATTGCGCTGGGGTGATTGGCGGCTCGTTTGCTCGCTTCGGGCGGCGAGCGAGGCGGCCGGGCAGGGCAGTCGCATTTGTGTCGAAGAGGAGTTTCCGGTCCAATTCCAGGCGTCCCGGAGGGACGCCATCGATGGATTGGCGGCCTACCCAGGGCTTCCGCCCTGTGCTAACCTCCTGTCGTCCCTCTGGGACGGGGATTGTGCGAGATGGAACATACCCCATGCGATCAACTTCGGTTTCAAACGCAATTGCTCTGGCCGGCGGGGCAATCGCATGAAGTTCGCGAAACACGTCAAGCGATAGCAGGATGGGTTTCTTTCTGCCCTTGGGTCTCTGCATTGGTATACTGGGAGTGTGACCACTACTCTTCTCGAATCCATCTCGAACGGAAATCACGGCGAGACTTCCCCCAGTCAGAAGCGGGTGTTGTTGCTGAAGCCGCGCGGCTTTTGCGCCGGCGTGGTGCGCGCGATCGACATTGTGAAGATCGCGCTGGAGACCTTTGGCGCGCCCATCTACGTTCGCCGCGAGATCGTCCATAACCGCTATGTTGTGAATGAGCTGGCCGAAAAGGGCGCGATCTTCGTGCACGAGATCGATGACGTGCCGGACGGGCAGCGGGTGATTTATTCGGCGCACGGGGTTTCGCCGGCGGTGCGGGAGCGGAGCAAGGGCCGCAACCTGCGGGTGATTGACGCCACCTGCCCGCTGGTGACCAAGGTGCACATCGAGGCGGTGAAGTTTGCCCGCCAGGGCTACTCGCTGGTGCTGATCGGCCACCGCGACCACGACGAGATCGAGGGCACGCTGGGCGA
>JBEKDH010000118.1:0-13205 GCA_050014455.1 Occallatibacter sp. | reverse complement strand
CAGTACTACCTGGATCACAACGATCACTACAGAACGCTGCCTGACGAACACTCGCTTCCTCATTTCTGAAAGAAGTTGCAGTTCAAAAATACTCAACGTTTGACAGTGCCAACGATTATACCCCTAACCCCGCGCCCGCCGGTTTACAGCGGCAACAAAAGTCAAGCTCTCTTCCATATACCACTATAGTAACCTACCGCAGCGATTCCCCGGAGCATCTCCTGACACCCGAGGTAACCCCGAAAGCAACCTACTGACCCGCGCATAGACCCGGACCAGTGCCGTTGGAACGGGCAGAAGCAGTTCTTGAAGGCGCGAGGGGCTCTCAAATAATTTGACGGCGTTTTGAAACGCTGGTTAGCACAATCGCACTATTCCATGTGCGGCGGTTCTTGATTCCAGTGGGCGATGCCTCGAAGGCTCCTGCGGCAATGCGCCCCGAGGGATATGCTTGCCACCGCAACGGATGCTTGCGGCCAGAGCAGGGCGTACGTCAAGATCCGCAGGCCGGCTGGACTCCCAAGTGAGAGCCGGCCGTTGGCTAAGTGGGACGGCTTCCCCAGAGCCGGAGCCGGCTTTTCAGAGCGGGCTCCGGCTGCGCCCCGGTCGAATGGAGCGGTCACAAGATGAGCGAACACGATTCGATCTGGCGCCTTGTTTCCCCCGCAGTCGCGGTTGAGCGGCGCATGGAAGAGCCGGTCTGCGAAGATCGCCCGTCGAATCGGATTGCGCGCCTTTGCTCCCGGCTGGGATTGGACGCCCGGGACTATATGGAGAACGGCTTCTGCTGGTTGAACCTCTGGTTCTCGCTGCCTTTAACGATCTGGCTGAGCAGCGGATGGATGGGATTGCTGATTCATTGGCAAGCGCCCCAGCGAATCGGCTGGGTGCTGGCGAGAGCGGCGAACAGGGCGCAGAGCGAATGGCTCGGAGGATCTGCCGGGGAGCAAGCTCTTCCGTGAGCTCCGCCGCCCGCTGCATGGCGTGCCGATGCTACTGCAGCCCAGGGCCGCTTCCACTTTCCGCAGGGTCGCGCGGAATTCACCCGCCAACAACATCGATAGTGCTATACTTTGGTCCTCGCGTCCTGGCAGGATCGGCGTTGCAATTTCATTCATTCGATGCAGGTTACGTTGACGATCTCTGTGCCGGCGACCGCCGGACGCAGGAGCACTTCGCCGGCTATTTTACGCAGCTGATCCAGCTCAAGCTTGGATCCCGGCTGCACTCCCCTCAGGCGATCGAGGATGTGCGCCAGGAGACCTTCGTCCGCGTCTTTTCGGTCTTGCGCAAGGACGGCCTGCGCCAGCCGGAGCGCCTTGGCGCTTTCGTCAACTCAATTTGCAACCATGTGCTTCTTGAGTATCTCCGCACTTCCAGCCGAGGCGAATCGCTCGATGAAGAAGTCCGGTCCGAGTTGCCCGCAGTGGGCGCCGATGCTCTGGACATGGTGGCTGCCCGGCAAATCAAGGACAAGGTCCGGGAGATTCTGCTCGACCTGGCTCCGCGAGACCGGTTGTTGCTGAAGGCCGTCTTTCTGGACGAGCGCGATCGTGACGAAGTAAGCCGCGAGTTTGGAGTGGATCGCGAGTATCTGCGGGTGCTGCTTCACCGGGCCAAGCGGGAGTTCAAGACAGCGTATTCGAAGAGCATCGGAGGTCGGGCGCCTTTGGGCGCGAGCGCCTGAAGGGTTTGAAACGATTTGCCGCTCGCGGTCACTATCTCACAGGTTTCACCGCGCGGGGATTGAGCTGATGGATCATAGCGAAGCAGTACGCCAGATGGCCACGGAGCGATACTTACTGGATGAGCTGACGCCAGATCTTCGCGAGGCGTTTGAGGAACACCTGTTCGATTGTTCCGAGTGCGCACTCGATCTTCGCGCCGGAGCTGCATTTGTGCGCGAGGTCAAGGTTCAGTTGCCCGAGTTGACAAGCGACTTGCCGGCCCCCGGTTCCTCCGCTTTCCGCAAGTCCAAGGTGAGGGAAGGAGGGCGGTTTTGGTGGTGGCGTCCATCCCTTGCCGCTCCTGCCTTCGCCGCCTTGCTGATTCTCGTCGGTTACCAGAATCTGGTTTCCTTCCCAGCGTTGCTTACCACGGCAAACCAGCCGCGCCTTCTTCCTTCGGTTCCGCTGCTCGGGGCCACCAGGGGCGGCCTTCCCTTGACCGTGACCGCCGATTGCAGGCACGGAGTTGCGCTGCCCATCGATCTTGCCCAACGGCCGGGGATTGCGGACTACGCCTCGTTTTCCTTTGAACTGTCTGACCCGCAAGGAAAGCTCGTCTGGCGCGGAGCCGGCGCCCCTAGCGGCCAGCAGCTTTCCCTTGTCATTCCAGGCGCGATGCTGCGCAACGGCATTTATACACTTGCGGTTTCGGGAATCGCGCCAAATGGAGAACGCACCGCAATCGACCGCTTTGTCTTCGATCTTCGCTTGAACAATTGATCAGCCTGAAAAACCCCAGGGATTTATTCCGGCAACAAAAAAGGAAAGGTGAGAACGCCAATGTCCGAAACAAACGAAAGAACCCACATTTACCATGCGGAAGCGTCGGTCCTGAAGGGCCATTTGAAGCTTCCCGTTACCCAGGAGATTGAACCCCAGACCCACTCAAAGCTTGGCGAAGAGGGCGAATACTTCAGCCAGCGCTCGGATGGTTACCGGCTTGAATCGGTCATCTCCTTCCGCTCCTCCTACACCCATGTTGTGGGCAACCCCAGCCTCAAGCCGGGGGAGGGATGGCACACCTTGACGACCACGGTTGTCGAGGGACTCAATGTACTGGATGTGCTGACGGCCGACCGCGTCGTCGGGCAGACCATCACCGAGCATCCGCTGGTTGGGTACGTGCCGTCGATCTCTTTTCTCGGCACCCGCTTTGAGAACCTCCGGATTGCCGGCCACCCGGTAGATTTGGAATTCAATCACGAGATCTTTGGCTCCAAGCCGGCCGAAGATGCGCCCTACAGCCGCGATCGGGGCTTTCTGGCTCGCGTCTCCGGCCAGTACGAGCGCATCCGCCAGCACAAGGATCTGCCAGCGGAGCTGCTTGAACGGTACAATCGACTTTCCTCTACTCTTGGAGCCTTGGAGGCAGTCGAGTGTTCTTTGGTCAGCCAGGCGGCTGGACGCTACCCTGGGCGTACCTTCGGGCACGTGATCGTCATTCCCGGTTTTGGCGCCATTTCGCTGGCCAAAGTGACCGTGAAGCACGAGGATCCGCACGAGAAGACGGGAGTGCCAACGAAGACAACCGTCTCCCTGACGATGGTCGATCTCAAACTGGGCTGCGTAATCGATGGAGACGTCGCGATCGGGACTGGCTCGACCAACGGAACATCCTTCCCATAGCAAAAAAGATCTCTCCGGATGCCTGCCAGTTCATAGATGTTGCCTCCGATCCGGCAGGCATCCGGGGGTGGTTTTGCAGCGCGGGCCGCTATCTCCGATGCCGGATCTTGTCCTGCGCCTGGGCGCTGGTGCTGTTGCTGTTGATTCCTCTCGAAGACACACGCCCCGGCAGAGCCCAGGCTGAATATGACCACGCCCGGACACTCTTCCAGCATGGCGATTTAATAGGATGCCAGCGGGAAGCCGAAGAGGGAGTGAAGCAATTCCAGTCTGCCGATCTCGCATGGGTCTCGAAGTTCCAACTCCTTCAGGCAGAATCCATGCTCTTTCGCGGCATGTACCCAGATGCTCTGCGGCTCCTGGCCGCCTGCCATCCCGCTTCCAGCGATCCGGAAGGAACCCTCCGTAAGTTGGCAATCGAGGCGGTTGCCTTGACCCGCCAACAGCGGCTGCCGGTGGCAAATCAAAGACTTGCGGAGGCGGATAGCCTCTGCAAGAGGGCAGACTACGCGGCCTGCGGCGATGTTCTTCGGGCGCATGGCATTTTAGCTGTCCAAGAGGGGAAGCTCACCGAAGGGAGCCAGTTTTTTACTGAGAGTTTCTCTTTTGCCCAAGCCCATCATGACCGGCTGCTGGAGGGGAGCGCAGCCTTGAATCTGGGTTGGACGGCACTACAGACCGGTCATTTTGATGAAGCTCTGGACTGGTCGCGGTCCGCCTACCGGGCTGCCTTGACGCTGGGCGCGGACGACTTGGCGCAGGCCGCCGCGGGCAATCTCGGCTGGGCCTTTTACCAGTTGGGAGATGACGAAAGGGCCCTGGAGCAGTTTCTAGCGGCGGAAAGGAGCGCCGCAAAACTCGGGAACGTTCGCAACGATCTCAAGTGGATCAATGCCGCGGGATATATCTACAAGGACAGCGGAGATTCTGCCCGCGCCATGCAATCCTATCGGCGGGCTCTCTATCTGGCAAGGCAGATCGACAGCAAAGAAGACGTCGTGAACGCGCTGGAAGACCTGGCCCAGGTTTCCGTCGAAACCGGCAAGCTGGACGACGCCGGCGCCTACATCGAGCAGTTGACTCCCATGGAGCGCGTGGGCGGGAAACGGCTGAGCGCGAATGTGCTGCTGACGCAAGGGATGCTGGCGGCTGAGCGGAGACAGGACCGGCAGGCGGAAGAGCTTCTTCGCGCCGTCCAGAACGACCCGGCAGGCCCCACCACGACGCGCCTGGATGCTGGAGAAGAGTTGGCCAAGCTGTTTCAGCGGCAAGGCAACGTGCAGGCCGCGGAGAGGATGTACAAGACCACGCTGACCACCTTCGAGACGGCGCGGGCCCAACTCAAGAGCGAAGAATCGAGACTGCCGTTTCTGGCCAACGCCACGCGCATCTATGGCGACTACATCCACTTCCTGGTGCAACAAGGCAGGACCGATGAGGCACTGGCCGCAGCCGACCAGAGCCGCGCCCGTACGCTGGCGCAGGGCCTGGGCGTGGCCGTGGCCAGCACATCCTCCCGGACGGAGCCGCTGAATCCACGCCAGATCGCCCAAAGGACTGGCGCAACGCTGCTTTTCTATTGGCTGGGCGACCGCCAATCCTACCTGTGGGCGATTACGCCAACCAAGACCACGCTGATTCACCTGCCCGCGCGCGATGAGATTGTGGCCCGCAGCGAGCGCTATCGCAAGGCTCTTCTTGACTCGCAGGATCCCATCGAAGCCGGCAGCGAGGATGGGCAGGCGCTATATAGGGCGCTGGTTGCCCCGGCCGCGCAGTTCATCCGCCCCAACGTCCCCGTCATGATCCTGGCTGACGGAGCATTGAACCAGTTGAACTTCGAAACGCTGCTGGTTCCCGGTTCCGGCCCGGAGAATGGGCAAGGTTCAGAACCCGGCCGGGCCATGCATTACTTGCTGGAAGATGCAACCCTGCTTTCGGCCCCTTCGCTGGCCACGCTCGCTGCGGCCAAACCGGCCCGAAGCGCGGATCGAAGCTTGCTCCTGCTTGGCAATCCGGCGACGCCAAGCGAAGAGTATCCCAGCCTTCCCCTCTTTGGCTTCGAGATGACCCGGATTGAGAGGCACTTCGCGGCTCGCCACGTGACCGCCTTTGCAGGCCAGAAGGCCACGCCCGAGGCCTATCTATCCAGCAATCCGGCGCAATACTCCTACATACATTTTGTCGCTCACGCCGTCGCCAGCCGCACCGATCCCCTGGATTCGGCCGTCATTCTCTCCGCCTCCAAGCCGGGCGGCGACTCTTTCAAGCTCTATGCCCGCGACATCATGCGCCAGCCCATCGATGCGCGGCTGGTTACCATCTCTGCCTGTTATGGCAGCGGGACGCGCTCCTATGCGGGAGAGGGATTGGTCGGCCTCTCCTGGGCATTTCTTCGCGCCGGCGCGCACAGCGTGATCGGCGCATTGTGGGAGGTGAGCGACGATTCGACGCCGCGCCTGATGGACACCTTCTATCAAGGCCTTGAGGACGGGCAGACCCCCGCGGTGGCGCTCCGCCAGGCCAAACTGGCCCTCCTTCATTCGCAGAGCAGATTTCGCGCACCATTCTATTGGGCGCCGTTTCAGCTTTACACCCGTTCTCCGGCCGCAGGGCGTAACTGAACCGAAACTGTTGGAATGGTGGGATGGGCCGCATGGCGAAGCCACGCAATCGGCCTGCCATCGGGCGCGCATTCCATTGCGGAAGAAGGCGCGGCGGCTACTTGAATTCGCCTGCGAAAGCGTCGGCTTCCCCATTCATCTCCTCGGGAGTGGCGGCGTGGGAGTAAAGGACTACCCGGTAGCGGAAGGAAGCTGTCTGGCCCTTCTCGAGCGTGAAGTTCAGAGGCGGCTGCTTGGGATCGAAGATGCTGCGGCCCAGAGGGTTGGCGGCGAAAAGGCCATAACCGCGCGCGTGCCAATAGGTTGGATAGCCTGGGTTGGCAAAGTAGTCGATGAGGCCGATGGTGACCGTGTGGCTGCCGGTGTGGCCGGTGAGAGCGCACCAGCGGCCGCGCGTTCCCCAGGCCGCCGCGCCTTTTATGCCTTCGCTGGTGAAGTACTCGCCGGTGGCGGGGTTCAGGGCACCGGACGGGACGGCATCGACCTTGGTGGGGTTGCCGTTGGCGTCCATGAAGATGCCGCCCTTTTCTTCCGGCGATTCCAGCCATCCGGCAACGCGCAAGCCGAGCAGCCCGTCCTTGTCGTCCTTGAAGACAACGCGGTCGAGGGCCTTGAGAGTTACCACTTCATCGATAACCCTGGCATGACTCTCGCGCAGGAAGACATAGCGCGTCTTCTGGTCGAGAATCTGCTTTCCTTCGCCGGTAACCCAGACCGACTGTGTGACCAATATGCCGAGATTCTCGCCGCTTTGGGCTGACATAATTCGAGTGTGGAGAATCGTGCCCATCCTGGAGCGGTTCTCCGGTTTGATGGCATCGGAGTTATTCCAGAAATCGAAGCCATTGACGTTGGCGTAGTTAAACCAAAGCCCGGCATGGTGGGGATGATCGACGCGTTCGCCGGGCCGGATCTCAAGCGGATAGCCGCGGGTGACGGGGATGCCCTCGTCGGCGATGAGGGGAAATAGCACCGGCTTCTTGAGCGTCTCGGGCCAGATGTAAGAGGTGAATGGCGCGCCGTCAATGGTGATGTCGACGCGGCGATGTGCTTCGTCGGCCACCACCTGCACGCCCTTGCCGGGAGTGGCGGCAAAGGCGATGGCCGTGAAACCGGCGGCCAAAAAGGCCGCTCCCGCAAACCGGGAAAGAGTTAGCCTAGGCAAAGACTTTGCCTCCCGCCATAACTTGCTGAGTCTTGTCGTCGAAGGTGACTTTCTCGCCTGTCTGGATGGCCGCGACGTTCATGCAGAGGGCGACGGAATGGCTGTAGCCGGCTTCGATGGGCGCATTGGGAGTCTTGCGCGAGCGGACGCACTCCATCCAGTTGCGCATGTTGGCCGAAGTCATCGGATCCTTGCCCGTGTCGGCCGCGGTGGATGCGCCCGCGGCGTTCTCCGAGAGCGAAAGACTGGGCAAGAGGTTCTCTTTCATGCCCATGGCGGCTGCTTCTCTCGCGCGCAGGCCGCCCGTCGGGGTTACCGTCTGCTTGTCCATGTCGATCATGCCGCCGTTGGAGTAGTAGAGCTCCTTGACGCCGCCGGCGGAGTTGGTGAAGCGCGAGGAATACTGCACCTGGAAGCCTTTGGATAGGTTGTCGAGCGGGCCGTAATCGAAGACGGCGGTCATCGTATCCCAGTTCTGGCGGCCGTCCTTCCACAGGTAGATTCCTCCGTTGGCCACCACGGAGCGCGGATGCGCCAGCCCGCTGAACCAGTGAACGGTGTCGATCTGATGCACGAGCCACTGGTCGGAAATGCCCGAAGAGTACGGCCAGAAGAGCCTGAACTCAAGATACTTGCGCGCGTCGAATGGCTCATAGGGATTGTTGAGCAGGTAGCGCTTCCAGTCCGTGTCCTGCTCCCTGAGCAGCGGCACCACATCCGGGCGGCGCCAACGGCCGGGCTGATTCACGTTCCAGGTCATCTCCACCATGACGATGTCGCCAAAGGCGCCCGACTTAATGTATTCGGCGGCCTTCCGATAGCTGGGGGTGGAGCGGCGCTGGGTTCCCACCTGGACAATCTTGCCCGTCTGCTTGACGGCGGTGAGAAACGCGCGCGCATCGGCCATGGTGTGCGCGGTGGGCTTCTCCACAGAGGCATCGCGGCCGGCTTTTACGGCTTCAACGCCGTGCAGGGCGTGTTGAAAGTCGGCGGTGGCCACCAACACCGCATCCACGTCTTTGCGGGCGTAGAGTTCGTCGTTGTTGCGGACCGAGGCGACGGGGATGCCGCTGAGCTTCTGGATGTAAGCCGCGCCTTCCTCGCGGCGGCGGTTCCAGAGATCGGAGACGGCGGCCAGCTCGAAGTTGAGTTCCTTCGAATGATCAAGAAAAGCAGGAATCAGAGAGCCCTTCATGCGGTCACCGCAGCCCACCACGCCCACTTTCACGCGGTCGTTGGCGCCCACGATGGCAGCGTAGCTCCTGGCATTCCAGGTGACGGCGGTTGCGGCCAGCGCCGCGCCGCCCGCTTTCAAAAACTCCCTCCGATTGTTGTCGATGGTTACCATGGCCAGTTCCTCCCGCAGCCCGGCGGTCAGCTTCGGCTGCCGCTCAAAGCGTAATGGTCAGACCACGGGGGCATCGGCGTCAAGTGGGAGCGTGGCGGCGGCCACGGCATCGGGAGCAATTCCGCTGAAACCGGCTGCCGGTCGGGTCGATTCGCCGATGCGTGCCCAGGTCGCACCTCGGCCTGCGGGCCATCAGCATCGAATCGGACCCCCAAGGAACGGCCCAGTCTGGCGGCGGAAATTCATTCGGCACTCAATTGCTCAATTGATTCCGATTGGGTAGTATGAGCAGGATAAAGTTTTGCGCCTTTGGCGATGCGCACCGGAAAGCCGAGGAATAAACCTGTGTCCAACCATCCCATATCCCGCCGCGAGTTTCTAGCAGCGACAGCAATCGCGGCAGCGGGACTGCCCGTCCTTGCCGAAGCGGGTCGCGCCGCGTTCGCAGCGATCCCAACCCCGCGCTTTGTACCGCCGGAGTCCCCGCGCGCCAGGCTGAACTTCAACCTCGACTGGCGATTTCTGCGCGACGACGCGGCCGGGGCGGAAGCCCCCGGCTTCGACGACTCGCAATGGGCAACCATCAGTACCCCGCACAGCTTCAACGATGTTGACTCGTTCAGGAAGATCATCTCGCACAGCGGCGGCGACTTGGGCACCTACAAGGGGCTCTCGTGGTATCGCAAGCACTTCAAGCTTCCGGCCACGTTTTCAGACCGCAAGGTATTTCTCGAATTCGAGGGCATGCGTCAGGCCGGCGACATCTTTCTCAACGGCAAACAGGTTGGTTTGTACGAGAACGGAATTACAGCCTACGGCGTCGACGTCACCGATGGGGTCCGCTTTGGGCCGCAGGAAAACGTGCTGGCCGTTAAGGTGGACAACCGGACGGATTATCTGGAGCGCGCCACCGGAACCAGGTTTGAATGGAATGCGAACGATTTCAATCCCGACCACGGCGGCATCAACCGGCATGTCTGGTTGCACGTTACCGGCAAGATCCATCAGACACTGCCGCTCTATTACGGGCTCGAGACCACGGGCGCGTACGTTCACGCGGCCAACTTCGATTTCCAGAAGAAATCTGCCGACGTGACTGTCGAGTCCGAGGTGCGCAACGATTCGGGCGACCGGGCAACGGTCGAACTGTCGGTAGTCCTTGTCGATCGCGGCGGGCAGGTTCGCGCGCGCTTCCAGGGCGATGCGGTGGACATGATGGACGGCGAGAAGACCCTGCTGACAGCCACCGGGGGACTGAAGGAGGCGCGATTCTGGAGCACCGAAGATCCCTATCTCTACAGCGTCAACACCCTCCTCAAGGTGAACGGAAAGGTTGTAGACGCCGACAAGATCGTCACTGGGTTTCGCAAGGCCGAGTTCAAGGGCGGCGCGGGCAGCGGCGGCGTCTTCCTTAACGGCAAGTTTCTCTATCTGAAAGGCTTCGCACAGCGCTCAAGCAACGAATGGGAGGGACTGGGACAGGCCTATCCCGACTGGATGCACAACTACAACGCCATGCTCATCCGTGCCTGCCATGGCAACTACGTGCGCTGGATGCATATTTCGCCGCAGAAGGTGGACGCGGACGCAATGGCCCGCTATGGCATCGTTCAGGTTTGTCCGGCGGGCGACAAGGAGCGCGATGTTACCGGACGCCAGTGGGATCAGCGCCTGGAAGTCATGCGCGACACCATCGTCTACTTCCGCAACAACCCCAGCATTCTCTTCTGGGAGGCGGGCAACACGGTGGTTACGGTGGAACACCTGGAACAGATGATCGCCGTGCGCAAGCAGTGGGATCCCGAGGGCGGGCGCGTGATGGGAGCTCGCGGCAACGACGATGTAGCTCTGAATACCGCGACGACGCCGATCGCCGAGTTTTACGGAGTGATGATCGGCCAGGATGCAAAGACGGATGAGCTAACCGGCTCCGGCGACATGTTCCGCGGATACAGCGCCGACCGCCGCGACCGCGCGCCGCTGATCGAGACCGAGGACTTTCGCGACGAAGGCGCCCGCCGCTTTTGGGACGACTATTCGCCGCCTTACTACAAAGCGAAGAAGGGACCCAACGATACATGGAGAATTCGGTCGCGGTATCTCTACACTTCGGAGAGCTTCGCGCTGGCCGGCATTGAACGGTATTGGGCATATTGGCAGAACCGCATCTCCAATCCCGACCCTGCCCATTCGAAATGGTCCGGCTATGCATCGATCTATTTCTCCGACTCCGATGCGGACGGCCGCCAGGATTCGAGCGAAGTCTGCCGGGTGAGCGGCAAAGTGGATGCCGTGCGCCTGCCCAAGGAGATCTACTTCGCCCACCGCGTGATGCAGAATGATCAACCGGACCTTCACATTCTGGGTCATTGGAGCTATCCGCTGGAACAGCCCGCCAGTCCGGAGGAACCCGCCATACCGGGGCGGCCCGCGGCTCCGGGCCGGCCCCCGTTTCCGGACCAACCGGCAATCCCGGCTCAGCCCGCGCAAAAGACGGACAAGACCGTTTATGTTGTCGCCAACACCGAGTCGGTAGAGCTCCTCCTCAACGGCAAGTCGTTGGGTGTGAATGCGAAGCCGGAGAATGGCTTTGTTTTCGCATTCCCCGATGTGGAATATGTGCCGGGAACCCTGAAGGCTGTAGGCAGGAATGCCGACAAGGCAGTCGCCGGGCAGGAGTTGGCCACGGCCGGACCGCCCGCGGCTATCCAACTGACATTGACCGTGGGTCCGCAGGGCCTGCAAGCCGACGGGCAAGACGCCGCTTTCATCGACTTCGAGGTGGTGGATGCAAAGGGATTGCGCTGCCCGACGGACGATGCGCGGGTGGACTTTACCATCTCCGGGCCGGGCATCTGGCGCGGCGGCTATAACAGCGGCAAGATCGATTCGACGAACAATCTGTACTTGAATACCGAATGCGGCATCAACCGCGTCTCCGTGCGCTCCACTCTTTTGCCCGGAACGATTGTTGTCACCGCCAGCCGTCCCGGCTTGAAACCGGCGAAGATCCAGATCGTTTCCAAGGCCGTGAATTTGGAGGATGGTTTGTCGACCCTGACTCCGCCACTTCTGCCCGGGCCAGTGGAGGGATGAAACGAAGGGGACCGGGAGCGTGGGCACTCCCGGCAGAGTAAAATCGCTTTCGTGAGCAACTCCTTTGAAATCGGGCCGGTGCAGGTGGGCGCGGGTCGGCTTTTTTTGATCGCCGGGCCGTGCGTGATCGAGAGCGAGGCGCATGTGCGCAGCATGGCCGAGGCGATTCAGCGGATCGCCGGCGACCTGGGCATTCCCTTCATCTTCAAAGCCAGCTACGACAAGGCCAACCGGACCAGCGTGAAGAGCTATCGCGGGCCGGGACTGGTGGAGGGAACGCGGATTCTAGGCCGCCTGGCCAAAGATACCGGGCTGCCGGTGCTGACCGACGTGCATGAGCCGGGCCACTGCGAGATTGCCGCCGAGGCCGTGGACGTGCTCCAGATTCCGGCCTTCCTGTGCCGCCAGACGGACCTGCTGCTGGCCGCGGGCCGGACCGGCCGCGCCGTGAACATCAAGAAGGGTCAATTTGTGGCGCCGTGGGATATGGCGCATCCGGTCGAAAAGGTGCGCTCGACGGGCAATGAGCGGGTCTTCTTGACCGAGCGGGGAGCGAGCTTTGGCTACAACACGCTGGTGGTGGATTACCGCTCGCTGCCGGTGATGCGGCGGCTGGCGCCGGTGGTCTTTGACGGGACGCATTCCGTTCAGCAGCCCTCGGCGGCGGATGGGGTGAGCGGCGGGCAGCCCGAGTTCATTCCCCTGCTGGCGCGGGCGGCGGTTGCGGCGGGGATCGACGGTCTGTTTCTTGAGGTTCACGACGATCTGGCCAACGCCAAGTCCGATGGCGCGAATGCGCTGGAACTGAAGCTGCTGAAGCCGCTGCTGGAAAGGCTGCTGGCGATTCATGAGGCGGCTGAGAAATAGTCATCGTGTTTCCGCTCGCCGGTGCTCGCATCGACCGGAGCGATAGGTTTCGAGGCAGGCTGTCCATGGAACGGCGATAGCCTGAATAGACTGATTGACGAGTAGCAGGTGATGCGCCTGGATCTGGCTAGGAACGATGGGAAAGCTCCGCCGGGAGAGGATGACAGAGTCTGCATCGCTAGCCGATCGCGCCTCTGTTCGCCGCTCCAGTTACCAGCTCGGATCTTAACGCTGCGCCCTTGCAGCGCCGAAAATAGGATGGTTGCGCCATGAACGAAGTGGCAATTCGCAGGGATTGGGTCGGAGAGGCCGTAGACGGAAGATTTACCCTCCTTCAATGGCTGGGCGGCTCCAGAAGGAGTGGTGTCTTTCTCGCGGAACTGCTGGAAGATCGCTCGCAGAAGGTAGCTATCAAGCTCATTCCGGCCGATAGTGTTGACGCTGAAGCCCATATCGCCGCATGGGCGCGGACGAAAGCCCTGTCTCATCCTCACCTGATGCGCCTGATTCACACCGGGCGCTGTCAGATAGATGCAGTTCCGCTGCTCTATGTCGCGACGGAATATGCCGATGAGGCTCTCTCCCAGATTCTGCCCGAGCGGCCGCTTACGCCCTCCGAGACAGGAGAGATGCTCGAGGCGGTCCTCGACGCGCTCTCCTATCTTCACGGGAACGGTTTCGTGCATGGCCACCTCAAGCCGGCGAACATTATGGCCGTCGTCGACCAGTTGAAGCTCTCTTCTGACAGCCTT
>JBEKDH010000117.1:0-13340 GCA_050014455.1 Occallatibacter sp. | reverse complement strand
AGGCCCAATTCATTAGACAGCGCCGCCCGCCGCTTTGTTCCCGGGGCTTGCCGTTTCCCATCGACTCTCCATGCTAACCTGAGCTTTCCGGCCCGGGGAGAGCGAGTTTGCAACAGTCCGACCTGATCATTGCCGTCTTCGAATTCGTCCTGCTGATTTTTTCGCTCTGCGTGCATGAGTGCTCCCACGCCTGGATGGCCTCCCGCCTGGGCGACCAGACCGCGCGAATGGAAGGCCGCATCACGCTGAATCCGATGTACCACGTGGACCCCGTCGGTACCCTGCTCTTTCCCGCGCTGATGATCTTCGGCCCCTTCATCCACCTTCGTTTCTTTGGCGGCATGTTAGTGGGCTGGGCCAAGCCCACCCCTGTCAATACCCGCAACTTCCGCAGGATCGTGCACGACGACAACCTGACCACCCTGGCCGGACCGGCCTCGAATCTGCTGCTCGCGCTGGTTGGGGTGCTCGTGCTGGCTTTCATCGCCGTTGCGATCCCCGGCGGCCGCCCGCTGGTTCAGTACACCTTCGGCGGCACTCTCGTTCCCGGCGTGCCCACCGGGCTTCAGGCAGTGATCCTGCTGGCCAATCTGGCTATCTTCGTCAACCTCTCGCTCTGCATCTTCAATCTCTTTCCTATTCCTCCGCTCGACGGCAGCCACATCGTTCGCAATATGCTGCCCTACAACGCCGTGCAGGTCTACGACCGGATTCCCATTTGGGTCAGCTATCTGCTGATGATCTTCCTAGGACCGTATGTGCTGATGGCGCTGCTGCGGCCGGCGGTCACAGTGGTCTACATTGTCCTCAGCCACGTCTGAGCCGCATCGAGCGCGCCTCCCGCTGCCGCTACAATGGAGTGAGCCGCCCTTCGGGTCTTGCCCAAGGCGGCGCATCCTTTTCGCATCAACACGGAATCGACAAGCAAAATGCCCGAACCCGACCTTCTCGCCTCCCGTCCCCGCGTCCTCAGCGGCATGCGCCCCACCGGCAAGCTCCACTTGGGCAACTACATGGGCGCCCTTGCCAATTGGGTCAAGCTGCAAGACCAGTACGAGTGCTACTTCTTCATCGCCGACCTGCACGCGCTGACCACCGACTACGCCGACACCTCGAACATTGCGCCCAACACGCTTGAAGTGGCGCTGGACTTCCTGGCCGCCGGCCTCGACCCGAAGCGGTGCACCATCTTTGTGCAGAGCTGGGTGGAGCAGCACTACCAACTGCCTTTGCTGCTGGGGATGATTACGCCCCTCGGCTGGCTGGAGCGCGTGCCCAGCTACAAGGAAATGCAGGAGAACCTCGCCAGCAAGGACCTGACCACCTTCGGGTTCCTGGGCTATCCGGTGCTGATGGCGTCGGACATCCTGCTCTACCAGCCCGATTTTGTTCCCGTGGGCCAGGACCAGCAGGCGCACGTGGAGCTGACACGCGAGGTGGCGCGGCGGTTCAACCAGTTCTATCTCAAAGTGCATAATCCAAAGGTGCCGAAAGATCCTTTTGAGAGCGGGGAGGCTTTTGGCGAAGCGCTCAAGTCTTTGGGGAAGCTTCCGGACAGCGAAAAATACGTTCTGCCCGAGCCACGGGTGCTGCTGACCCCCTCGCCCAAGCTGCCCGGCACCGACGGCCGCAAAATGTCGAAGAGCTACGGCAACACCATCCTGCTGACCGACCCCGAGCCGGTGGTCCGCCAGAAGCTCAAGACCATGGTCACCGACCCGGCCCGCATCCGCCGCTCCGACCCTGGCGAACCGGACAAGTGCCCTGTGGGCGATTTGCACAAGGTCTTTTCGACGGCGGAGACGCTCGCCAAGGTTTATGACGGCTGCCGCTCGGCCGGGATCGGCTGCATCGAATGCAAGAGCTGGGCCGCCAATGCCCTGGTCCAGATATTGGAGCCCATCCAGATTCGTCGCGCCGGATTTACCGAGGCGCAGGTCAAGGAGATTCTTGAAGACGGTTCCAGCCGCGCCCGCGCCCGCGCCGAGCAGACCATGCAAGAGGTGCGCGCCGCCATGCGGTTGACCCCGGCTGCGCCTGCCGCCCAATAGCCCGGCAAGGCAAGTAGAATGATCGGTGCGTCCCATCGAGAGCATTTTCGGGAATTGTGTAGGCCGGAGTTTTGTAGGTATCCCACCCATTCCGAAGAAGAACTCGGAATGGATGGGGCACGGAGGTTTACAGTAATTCCAAAAATGCTCTAGAGCCAACCCCCGCCGGAGCGCAGGAGAAAAGCCATGTCCGCCGCCGATAAAGTCATCCACTCCGCCGACGCCAAGATGACCAGCCCCGAGCCGGGCCTGTGGCGGCAGGTGATGTCCTACAGCCAAGGCATCATGCTCGTCCGGCACAAGTTGGAGCCGGGATGGGTTGGCGCCGCGCACAGCCATCCCCATGAGCAGTTGATCTACGTGGTCTCGGGCGCAATCCAGCTCACCGTCGGGGACGCAACCCACGCGCTCTCCGCCGGAGACAGCATCCTGGTGGCCGGCGGAGTCCAGCATCGGGCGCGCACGGACCGGGCGACCGAGGTTCTGGACGTTTTTGCGCCGTATCGCTCGGACTACGCCCCAAGTTAGAGGCGGCCCTGGGCAGCGTTCGCCCGGCATTCGGCTTTTTTGGGCCTGCAAATCTCGCGTCATTGGAAGAAGATAGATTTTGAACAGCAGCGAGAATCCTCCGGAGGTTGAACCCGCGTTGACCGATCGCCCCTCCATTCCGGATGCCAACGCCGTCAGGCCGGTAATTCTGACCGACTCCGCGCCCCCGCTCGTCCTCGTTTCGCAGCCTGACTCGGAGCAACTGGCAGGCGAGAAGGCCGCCGCCAGGTCAGCCGCCCGGCAGAAGAAGCTGGATGACGCCGCCGAACTCTCGCCTTTCTCGGTGATGGTGGGCCAGGTTTACGACGGCCCCCTGGACCTGCTGCTGGACTTGATCCGCAAGCAGGACATCGACATCTACGACATTCCCATCGCCAGGATCACGGCCCAGTTCCTGGCCTATGTGAACCAGCTCAAGGCCACTGACGTGGATGTGGCCGGCGAATTCATCTACACCGCCTCGCTGCTCATCCACATCAAGAGCAAGATGCTGCTGCCGCGCTCGCCCGCCGGGCCCGACGAAGCCGCCGAAGATCCACGTCGCGAGCTGGTGGAACGGCTGCTGGAACACGAGCGCTTCAAGAATGCCGCCCAGATGCTCCAGCAGAAGCAGATGCTTGAGGCCGCCACCTGGACCAACCCCGGCTTCCGCGAGTTCCAGGACGACGAGGCCCTCGAGCCGGAGATCGCCGCCGACACCGTCGATCTGGTCCGCATCTTCCGCGAAATTCTAGAGCGCGCCCGCAACCGCCCGGTCATCGATGTGGAAGAGGATTCGGTCACCGTCAGCCAGATGATTCAGTTCCTGGCCCGCCGCCTCACCATGGAAGACAAGCCGGTGGCCCTCCGGCGCCTGCTCCGCCACACCCGCTCGGAGCGCGCGCTGGTGGCCATGTTCCTGGCGCTGCTCGAGATGGTGCGCCTGCAGGCCGTGCTTCTTCGCCAGGACCGCGCTTTCAGCGACATCTTCATCAAGAAGCACGCCGGCTTTGAGGCCGTGATGAACCAGGGCCTGACCAACGCCATTGACGACTGGCGGATTTGACCAGCCGCTCCGCTTCCCGTAAACTAAGAAATTGCTAGGGATGCGGCGAGTTTGCATTCTGGCCCGCAGACCACCCTGAGATAAGGAAGATCAATGGCTAATCATGTATCGGCGCTCAAGCGCGCCCGGCAGACCGTAACCCGCAGCGAAGTGAACCGCGCCAACCGCAGCCGCGTGCGCACCAGCCTGCGGGCACTGCGCGAGGCGCTCGCCAAGGGCGACGTGCCGGCCGCCCAGGCACAGTATCGCGAGACCGTCTCCACCCTCGACAAAGGCGTGCAGAAGGGCATCCTCCACGACAACACCGTCTCGCGCTACAAGAGCCGCCTGAACGCGCGGCTGAAGGCCCTGGCCACCGCCAAGGCATAAGGCAGAGCAGCCCGGCGAGGGCTCAACAAGAACCGAGTTCACCAGCAACGGCCAGGGGCAACCTTGGCCGTTGGTGTTTTCTTGAGGCTGAGAGGCGCCGCGCGAACACTCATGGCACCGGATCGTAGGTGCCCATGGGAACGCCTGGCCGGCAAGAGATCACGCGGCGCATGCCCATCCATCCGCCCTTTGCAATGCCGTACTTGCGCACCGCTTCAACTGCATATTCGGAACAGGTGGGCTTGTAGCGGCAGCGGATGAATTGGCCTGTGACGGGGTGCAGGTAGCGATGATAGCCGTCGACCGAAGCGGCAAACAGGCGCACGCTTACCTGCTTCGGGGGCGAGCGCAGCGCGTCTGCCCCAAAGAGAAGCGCCAGCAGCAGAATTGCCGCCAGCCAGAGCCAGCGTCTTAGGAACCGAATCCGCAATGTGGGCATCTCACGCTGGCTTGCAGCCGATTGTTACCGCAGTTGGGGCAGGGCACGGTGTAGCCCTGGGGGCGCGCGAGCAGATAGATCACCAGGCCTATCAGTCCAAGAAAGAAGACCAGAAGCATCCAGAGGATCGCGCTGTCCATGCCGCGGGCCTTGGCATCGCGCGCAACCCATATAAGAATCGCGACATGCAAGACCGCCAGGCCAACAACCAGGAAGAGAAGGAAGCCGCAGCCGCCGCAGGCCGCGCAGCCGCTCGCCGCGTCATTGTCGTTTTGTGCCCAAAGGTTGGTGGCAAAAGCAAGCGCGGATGCGCCCGCCAACCCTGCCGCTAAAGATGGTACCCGCATAGCCAGCGCCTCGGAGAGGAATTCGGGGGTGGCTCATGATAGCCACCAGATTTCGTCCAAGTCAATCTGCTCCGCGGGAGGCGGAAGGCAACTGCCGGAAGAGCGCATTCACCAGCTGAATCCGGAAACGAGAAGCCAGTCAGTCCAAACGCTCGAAGATTCCCGCCGCGCCCATCCCCCCGCCCACGCACATGGTGACCATGCCGTAGCGCGCCTGGCGGCGTCTCATCTCTTGGAGTAGTGTCGCGGTGAGTTTAGCGCCCGTGCACCCCAGCGGATGGCCGAGCGCGATGGCGCCGCCGTTCACGTTGATGCGCTCCATATCCAAACCCAGCGCGCGGATCACAGCCAGCGCCTGCGCGGCAAAGGCTTCGTTGAATTCGATCAGGCCAATTTCGTCGGGCGTTAGTCCCGCGCGGCGGAGGGCCTTGGGAATCGCGCTGATGGGGCCGATGCCCATCTCTTCCGGCAGGCAGCCGGTGACGGCGTAGGCCACCAGTCGGGCCACTGGGTGGATTCCCAGCTCCCGCGCCCGGCCGGCCTCCATCAAAACAATCGCAGCCGCGCCGTCGGAGGTCTGCGAGGAGTTGCCGGCGGTGACCGTCCCCTGCGCGTGAAAGGCCGGCTTGAGTTTGGCCAGCGCCTCGGCCGACGTATCCGCTCGCGGGCCTTCGTCGTTGGCAAAGACCGATTGCGCAATCGCAGGCCTGCCGGCTCTTGCGCCGGGGACGGCGTTCGTTACAGTAACCGGAATCAGCTCTTCGCTGAAGCGTCCGGCGGTCTGCGCGGCAAGGGCCTTGCGGTGGCTGGCCAGGGCGAAGGCGTCCTGATCTTCGCGGGAGATGCCATAGCGGCGGGCGACGCGTTCGGCGGTCAGGCCCATGGTCAGCAGGGACGCGGGATAATGCTCGGCCATCCAGGGATTGGGGCTAGGCTTGACGCCGCCAAGGGGGAGCAGGCTCATCGATTCCGCGCCGCCCGCCACCACCACCCGGTCGCCGCCGGAGCGGATGCGCAGATCGGCCAGCGCAATAGCCTCCATGCCAGAGGAGCAAAGGCGGTTGACCGTCACACCGGGAACTTCGACCGGCAAGCCGGCGCGCAGAGCGGCCCAGCGGGCAATGTTCCAGCCCTGCTCGCCCTCCGGCTGGGCGCAGCCCAGAATCACGTCGTCGATTTCGGCCCTGCTTAGCTCTGGAATCCTGTCCAAAGCCCCGCCCACGGCGAGTGCGGCCAGGTCGTCGGGGCGGGTGGTGGAAAGCGCGCCTTTGGGGGCGCGGCCAACGGGGGTGCGAACGGCGCTGACGAGGACGGCTTCCGGCATGAGAGGTGCTCCTTGACGGTTTCTAAACGGTGAATCCCACCCTGGCTGCAAAAGAAGCAACCGCAGGTCCTTCGACTCGCCTTCGCTGTGCTCAGGGTCGCTCAGGATGACAGCGAGGGTGCGGCACCCAGAAATTGTTCAATCATTGCGGGCCGGATCAATCATCCGGCATTCCCACCAGCGTCCACACGCTCTTGGCATAGAAATGATAGACGGTGCGATGCTCGACGATGGAATCGGCCAGGGCGTCGTGGTCCAGGCGCAGCGGCCTGGGATCCATTCCGGTCTGCGCCTCGCGGATCTGTGCCGGCGATGCGGGGTCGATGCCCCAGTTGAAACCGAGAACGCCAGTGGGGTCATGGGCTTGCAGGTGCTGGGTTTCAGGAGTCGAGGAGAGCGCCACCAGTTCGGTTGGCGCGCTAGAAAAGAAGACCAGCAGCGAAACCCTCCCCTCAACCGAGCAGAGGAAGGCCCAATCGGAGGAGCCGGCGTGCTCCAGGCTGGCATGAATCACGTTCTCCGGATGGTGAGCCGCGTAGGTTTGCGGAATCAGGCAGCCTCGCCGGTTGAGCAGCTCCTGAACTCCGGCGGGAAGCTCTGGAAACGAACTGACAGGCAGATGGCGAATGAGGTATGGGGTCGAGTGGCCGGCGACCAGAATGTGGCCCGACTGCGTGAGTTGAGCGGGAGGCGGCTGCTGCTGTTGAGCCGGCACGAAAGCGCAGGCGCAGAAAAGCCCACCCAGCAACCACCTGCCCGTTCTCAAGCCAGCTCGAACCATGACAATTCCTTGCGGCCTGTTCGAAACCCAAAACACGCCAATCATCGTCGCACAATTCCGCCCGTCCGTGCTAGTTCCGCAGCGGCTTGCCAGTCTTCAGCGTAAAGGCGATCCGCTCTTGCGTCTTGCGCTCGCCGCAAAGCGACAGGAACGCCTCCCGCTCCAAGTCCAGTAGGTACTGCTCGCTCACCAGGGACCCCGCCGTCACTCGCCCGCCGGCCAGCACATATGCAGCCCAGCGAGCCACCTTTTGATCGTGCCCAGAGGCGTAGCCGGCCTCGCCCATCAAAAAGACGCCGGTTTCGAGCGTGGCCAGCGCCGCCGTGCCGGGCGCCGGAATCTGCGTGCGCGGCTGGGGCGCAACGTAGCCAGCCCCGGCCAGCGCCGCAACCTGCGCCTTGGCGTCCAGCAGCAGCCGCTCACGGTTCATGGTGATGCGATCCGCCGCACTTAGCAGGCCCAGCGTGCGGGCCTCGGCGGCCGAGGTTGAGACCTTGGCCAGAGCGATGGTCTCGAACGCCCGCCTGAGCGCCGTGGCCAGCTCAGCCGACTGGGCAAAGCGCGATGGAGGGTCGCGTGGGTCGGGCGGCGCAAGTTGGGCGGCGGAATCCACAGCCCGCAGCAGCATCTCCTTGGTGCCGCCTCCGGCTGGAATCAGGCCCACCCCGGCCTCCACTAGCCCGATATAAGTCTCGGCGTGGGCCTGACGGCGAGCGGCGTGCAGGCATATCTCCGCGCCCCCGCCCAGCGTGAGGCCAAACGGCGCAACCAGCACCGGGCGCGGGCAAAACTTGATGGCCGCGGTCATCTGCTGAAAGCCGTGAATCACCGCGGCCAGTTCCTCCCATTCGCCCTCTTGCGCGGCCAATAGCAGTTGCATCAGGTTGGCGCCCACGCTGAAGTTCTCGCGGTCGCTCGCAATCACGAACCCGGCGAAATCCCGCACTGCATCCGACGACGGATGAAGCACAGCGGAGATCAGCGCCATCACATCGCCGCCGATGGCGTTCTTGAGCGAGTGCAGCTCGATGCAGCCGATGCCGTCGCCCAGATCGACGAGCGAAGCGCCGGGATTCGAGCGGACCACGCCGCGCGAAGGCCCGCCCGCCCGCCGGAAATCTGCAATCCGGGCGTGGCCGGCTTGCCGGGGCACCGGCTCATATCCGCCCTTGAGAGGGGTATAGCAAAGTTGGCCGCCAGGAAAGTACCAGGAAACGGGTTGGGAGTTTGGACCGGAATCCAAGAGATCTTCAACGTCTCGGCTCACAGGCAGACGAAGCGCTTCCATGCGTGCCACCGTGTCGCGAACCCCGGCAGCGTCCCACATCTCAAATGGTCCCAGCTCCCAGTTGAAGCCGGCGCGCATGGCGCGGTCGATGGAGGGCGCGTCGGCAGCCACTTCGCCGATGCGGTCGGCCGCAAAATTCCACAGCGCGGCCAGAAACGGCCATAGAAAAGCCGCCGCCTTATCCTTGGCCGGGTCGTTGGCAAGCAGCAGCCGCAACCGCTCAGGCAGCGTGGCGGCGTTCGTGGCCATCTCCAAAGCGGGCAAAGCCGGTTTGGCCACAGGACGGTACTCGAAGGTGGTCAGGTCGAGCGTCAGCCGCTCGTCCTTTCCATCCGCGCCGCGGATCTTCTTGTAGAAGCCCTGGCCGGCCTTGTCTCCCAGCCAGCCGTGTTTCACAATCTTGGCTAGGATCGCAAGGAAACCGCCCTCCGGGGCTAAAGCCCCCGTCGATTCCGCGGACTCTGCGCGGGGGGTGAACCCCCCGCCTCCCTCCGGGCCGAGTTCTTTCGCACCTTGGGAATGCACGCCCTGGGGGAAGTTCGCGGCCACGTGGGCCAGAATGTCGATGCCCACCATGTCCGCCAGCCGAAAGGTTCCGGTGCGGGGCCAGCCAATGGCTTGGCCGGTCAGAGCATCCACCTCTTCAATTGTCAGCCCCTGCTCCAGCATCAGGGCTGCCGCGTTGAACATTACGGCGATGCCGATGCGGTTGGCGATGAAGTTAGGCGTGTCGTTGGCGAAGACCACCTGCTTGCCCAGCGCGCGGTCGGCGAAGGCGGCAAAGGCGGCCACCACGGCCGCATCGCTCTCGGTGGTTGGAATCACCTCCAGCAGCCGCATGTAGCGGGGCGGATTGAAGAAGTGCGTTCCGAAGAAGCGCTTACGATGTGAGGCGAGTCCGGCCGCGATCCGCGCAACCGGTAGGCCGGAGGTGTTGGTGGTAAGCACGGCATGGGGCGCAAGATGAGGCACGACCCGCGCCAGCAGGGCCGTCTTGATGGCCAGGTTCTCGGCCACCGCCTCCACCACCCAGTCGCACTGGGAGAGCTTCGCCAGGTCGTCCTCGAAGTTGCCGGGCGTAATCAGCGCGGCCAGCGCGGGCTCAAAGAACGCGGCGGGCTTGGCTTTGGCCAGGGCCTCGAGAGCGGCCAGCGCCAGCCGGTTGCGCGCGGCCTTGCCGGCCGTCTCCTCGCCCGCCAGAACCATATCCAGCAGCAGCGTCGGAATTCCGGCGTTGGCCAGGTGTGCGGCGATGCGGGAACCCATCGTCCCCGCGCCCAGCACCGCGGCCCGGCGGACCAGAAATGGAAGCGCTGCGGAACTGGAAGCGGGAGTCGTGACCGGGGAAGTCGTGCTCATGCGGGCTCTCCCTACGTGGGCAGAGGCAACTATCGATCCGCCACGCGGAAACCATTGAAGCATACGAAGGAGCAAGCCCCGGGGTCAAGCAGAACAAGCGGCGCGCAAGCCCGGCCGGCGGCAAGGAACCTCTGCCTGACTCCGCCTTTTCACCAGGCACGGCCGGGCGCCGTGATCCTGATTAGGAAGCTGCGACGAATATCACTGACAAAATGATCCCTTGTGTGCTTATTGCATTGCGATTCGGGGGTACAATGGGGTTTGTAGAGTGGGCGTGTCGCCATTCTCCAAGGACATTCCCCGAATATGGCTTTAGCGGTAACGATTCTCTCCCCACGGCTCCCAATCACAACGACAAATCCGCTCATTCCGGCAGATCCGCCATTCCCCGCCGCGCCCATCCATGCGGCGCCCGCGCGGCAAGAGATTCACATGGGACGTGCCGCATCGGTGGGCGAGGGCATCAACTGGCTCACGCTGACGGTGATCGCCGCATTTCACGTGGGTGCGCTGGCGGCGCTGTTTTTCTTCAGTTGGCAGCGGCTGGCGGTGATGGTGGCGCTCTATGTAATGGCTATCAATGTGGGAATTGGCATGTGCTATCACCGGCTGCTTACCCATCGCGGCTATCAGGTTCCCAAATGGCTGGAATACCTGATGGCCATATGCGCCACCCTGTCACTTGAGGGCGGACCGATCTTCTGGGTAGCCACCCATCGCGTGCATCACCAGCTCAGTGACCGGGATGGCGACCCGCACACCCCCCGCGAGGGCGGATTCTGGGCGCACGCGGGTTGGCTCCTCTGGGGCAACGCGCTGCACGCGCAGACCGAGTCGCTGGCGCGCTACGTTCCCGACCTGGAACGGGACCGCTTTCACGTCTGGCTGAGCAAGTATCATTGGATTCCCCTGGTGGCGAGCGGCGCGCTGCTCTTTGGCGGCGGCTGGCTGACCGGCGGCCCCACGAATGCCGTCGGGATGCTGCTGTGGGGAGCCTTCCTGCGCGTGACTTTGGGTCTGCACGCAACCTGGTTTGTGAACTCCGCGACCCACATGTGGGGCAGCCGCCGGTTTGAAACCCGCGACGACTCGCGCAACAACTGGTGGGTGGCTCTGCTGAGCGGCGGCGAGGGCTGGCACAACAACCACCATGCTCATCCCGTCAGCGCCCGCCACGGCCTCGCCTGGTACGAGATCGACCCCAACTTCTGGGGCATCTGGCTGCTCTCGAAGCTCGGCTTGGCCAGGAAGATTCGCGTGGCCAGCTTCGACCGTGCAAACCCCAAGCCGGCTGGAGCCTGAGCGCTTCCGAAAGCGTTGCCCGAGCAAAGAGAAAGCGGAGCTTGCGCTCCGCTTTCTCTTTGCCAGGTTTGCAGGCCAGGGCACCATCAGGGAATCCGTGCCCGGTTCAGTTCAGGCAGAGTCGCCGCCTCCCGATCTTCGCGTCGACTTTCCTGCGCTGGTACGGGGTACATCCTCCCCGATCTTGCTTTAACGCCAGTGCCCTTCAATCAAAATCCACTCGCCATGGCGGTGCACCCAGTGGTGCGCTACCCAAACCCCGCCGGGATGGGGCGGACGATCCCAGCGGCCTGGAGTCCAGATGTACTGGCCGCCTTCGTAGCGGTGATAGCCGGCGATCCAAACGTAGCCACGATCCGGCGGCGGACCCCGGCGTTCAACGATAGGAGCCGGCGGCCCGATGCGAATCACAACCTGCGCAAACGAAGCCGCAGGGAAAAGGGTGAGAGCAAGCAGTAGTGCCAGTGCAGTCTTCTTCATGGCGAATCGAATCCTCCTTGGGTTTTAGCCTTGCCGGAATCTTGCCTGCTTTCCGGTCTGTTGCTCATATCAACGTTGAGCAGCGGGAATAGTTGCGCTTCCATCGCAAGCCGCGCTCACCACCCTTGTATCACTCACGGTTCCCTCGAAGGTGTTCCGAATTGCTCAATTCTTAGCGATCGCTGCGTGCCCCCATCCTTGCCGCGTAGTCGCCGCAGCGTCCGGCAAGGGTGGGAGACCACGAATCTCAAAAGTCAGTTCGCTGGCTGCCCCATCCTTGCCGCGTCCTTGTTCTTGCGGCAAAGGTGGGAGACCACAAATCTCAGGCGCCCGTTCGATTCACGTCCCCTCGATCTCTTCCTTCAGCGCCCCGGCGGCAGCCTCGCACGCCGCACGGTCAACGTCGAGGTGCGTCACCAGTCGGATGGCATCGACGCCGAATGCGCTGGCCAGCACGCCGCGCGCCTTCAGCCGCTCCGCAAGCTCAGCCGCTCCCAGCCGGCCCGTCAGCCTGAAGATCACGATGTTGGTCTCCGCCGAATCCACATCGATGGCCACACCCTCCATCTTCGCCAGCGCCTCGGCCAGCAGCCGCGCATTGGCGTGATCCTCGTGCAACCGTCCCGGCCCCCGCTCCAGCGCAATCAGCCCGGCCGCGGCCAGGATGCCGGCCTGCCGCATTCCGCCGCCCAGGGCCTTGCGATAGATTCGCGCCCGCTCCATCAGCTCCGCCGACCCGGTCAGCATCGAGCCCACCGGCGCGCCCAAGCCCTTCGACAGGCAGAACATCACCGTATCGAAGCCGCGCGTCAGCTCGCGCACGTCAACGCCCAGCGCCGTGGCGGCGTTGAAGATGCGCGCTCCATCCAGATGCACCGGGAGCTTGCGCTCCCTGGCCCCGGCCCAGATTTCCTCCAGAACCGGCAGCGGTGTAACCGTGCCTCCGGCCAGGTTGGCTGTGTTTTCAATTTCGATCAGGCCGGTGGCGGCGCGCAGCGTCCCGCGGCCGCGGATCTGAGGTTCGATGTGCTTCCAGGCCAGAATGCCCCGCTCGGCGTAAACGGCGCGGACCAGGCAACCGGAAAAGACCGCCGTGGTGGCCATCTCCCAATCCAGAATGTGCGCCCGCGACTCGGAAATCACCTCCTGGCCCGGCTGAGTGTGCAGGCGGATGGCGATCTGGTTGCCCATGATTCCGGTGGGCACAAACAGCGCCGCCTCGCGGCCGAAGACCTCCGCCGCCCGGCGCTCCAGCAGGTTCACGGTGGGGTCTTCGCCGTAAACGTCGTCTCCCACCTCGGCCGCCGCCATTGCCGCCCGCATCTCAGGCGAGGGCCGCGTTACCGTATCCGAGCGCAGATCGATGATGGTAGCCATTGTCTTCAACCTTTCTTGTCCGTTGGTCGTTCTTGAACGGGGTCGCCGATATAGACCTCGGTCCACTCCAACAGCCGTCGGAGGCCCCTTGACCCTTAGCTCGGACCCCCATGCGAGCTATCGGTAATCTAGTGACGAGAGAGAGTCTTTCGTATCTCTTTGACATCAAACAGAGAGCTTGTAAAGATGTCCTCGCTGTTCCGGCGCTTGATGAATGAGGCTTCTATCGACACATAGCTTCCTGCAAGGTTCTGATACTGCTTCATTTGTTCCGGTGTTAGCGCCATGCGGATAGCATTTCGGGTCAGCCCTTCCTGATAGTCCTCCTTATGGAGATAAAGCGCCTCTCCCTCGAAGTCGAGTACAAGAAAACCAGCGACCTGAACTCGTTTCACAATGTTACTCGCCGGCTGAGCAAGCAGCGTCACGATACTCGCTGGAAGGGCGTGCTGGACATCATCCGTCGTCGCTTGCGCCAAGGACACACGCTCTGCGATCAGCATTAGGATCGCAGCAAACGCAACTTCGAGAATCAATCTCATTGCTCGTACTCTGTATCTCATAAAACCATCGTTTCTTCGGAGTATTGGGATCGAAGGCGACAATTCCACACGGCTCGCGATTAAACA
>JBEKDH010000116.1:0-13414 GCA_050014455.1 Occallatibacter sp. | reverse complement strand
TGGACGGGTTGTCCCAGATCAGGCCGTAGCCGCGGCTCGACACCATGAAAGGAACGCAGACGTTCTCGCCGCCGATCCCGCCGTAATCGTGCCAGCATGGAATGCGATGATCGCGCAGGTCGAAAAACCCTTGCTGCTGCTGGCCAAGGCCGTAGTAATGCTCACTCTGCGGCGAGTCGAAGGTGGCGGAAACGCGGTAGCCAGGGCCGTCCTTGCCGCCGTCGCCCGCATTCGCAGGCGAGGCCCCGGTGCGGTTGGGGAACATGGACCAGCGCCACATCTTCAAAAGCGGTTTGCCGGAGGAGGTGGCTACGGAAACGATGTCGTTGTATGGCCCCTGCCCACTCCCGCCGCCGCCAAAGTAGTGATCCCTGAGCGACTGATTCAACGCATCCAGCGGGAAAGCGTGGGGTGGCGGCAGGTTCGCGGGAGCGACGCGGACGATCAATCTGCCGGAGCGGATAACGTCGGAACCGTCCGCCTCTCGCTCCTGGGTCCATCCGGTCATCGTGGGAGTGCCCACGATTCCATAGCCGGGCGCTCCCAGCGCGGCAGACTTCGCTGTGCTCAACGTGATGCGAACGATGTTGTCCGCATAAGGCTCCAGCGCGATCGTTCTGTCATTTCTCTCAAGCACGAAACTGCTGGTCTGGTTCTGAGCGCCGGCGACGATGGCCGCCGCCAGCACAATCAGTATGGTTGCGCTTGCGCGCAGAGATCCCTGTAGCAAAGTCCGAATGGGTCGAAGGCCGGGCCACGCAATGGATTTAGTTCGAGATAAGGGTCGCATCCGCCTTGTACCCCATCGCGCCACTTGGGAATGGCGCCTCTTTCTTTGTGACTGGAAACCACCGAAATCGTATGAGGCTTGCCTTGGCTGTGTCAATCGGCGAGTGGCGGAACAGGTCGGCTCTGAAAATCGAGAATTGGCCACTGAACATCGAGTCGCTCGGGTGCATACCCGGCCTCAGATTACGCAGAAGCAAGATCACCCATCCAAGCCGAGCACGTTGCTCAACAACGCCGCGCGACTGCGGCAACGCGGGGAACAGGAAAAGGAGCCGCAGATCCTGATTCATGGGGATCGCCTGGTCGATTCTCGTTTTCTTCTAACAGGCAGACGCGCGTCCCGATCGCCGACGGAGAATAGACTTGCGTTCCGGGTTTATCGTCGCCAAACCGAGAGTTATTTTGTAGTCACTACCTGCCGTGAATTGGGAAGACCGAAGGTCCGCCATGGCCAGGTCTACGCCGTCCTCACACCCCAGATTCATCCATTTTCCGCCCGTCAGGCCGATGAATCCCCGAAGACGCCGCAACGCCTGTCATTTTCCACCTTGAGCACATCTGTCAGGTTCCATGATACTTGGCGACTTTGGGGGTAATCGGTGGAGTAATCCCTTTCTGGAGGCCGTAAACGTCGAAAAGTCATCTTGTTATGCGACTGCGAGCTTTATGAGCCGACGGTGAATTCTCACTTTAAGCGAGGGCCCGCCCGCTTAGAAGAAATCCATTGTCGGGTTAGCCGGTCATTCTTTAAGAACGGCGAATTGCGAGCAGCGATTGTGCAAACTCAGGCAAATCGATGGCTCACCAGCGGACGCGGAACATCCATTGCAACGACCGCGGGCCGCCAGGTTGATACAGCGATCCACTTTGGCCATAACTCTGATTTAAGGAGAGGGTGGGCTGTCCAAACAGTTGATCGCTGAGATTGGGAACGATATAGCCAAAATCAGGACTGTTCGACACATTGAATACATCGCCTCGAACCTGCAAGGAGAGACGATCATAGAGATGTATGTCTCTCCGCAATGACAGGCTGAGCTGTTGTGCCCCGAAGCCGCGCGCCCTGTTTCGCGGGGCGTTGCCCTGGGAGTCGTCCGCTGGAGGTTGAAAGGCGCCATCGGCAACATCGGGACCGCCATTCAGCATGCGGCCGCCTGGGAGCGAACTGTTGGACAAGTAAAGCGGCCTGCCGGGAACGAGATCGGCGCCGGAGTAGAATTGCTCGCCGGTCACAGGGTCGTGGAAGAGGTTTCCGAGCACGGCCACCGGATAGGCGCTGCGCAGAAAAAAGCGTCCGTCGACGCCCCATCCGGAGAGTGCGTTGTGGGCAAAGCCGCGAGCGCCTGCAGTAGGGAGCGTCCATGAGGCGGCGGCCTGGAGGTTCTGCCGAACATCGGTCTCCGCGTTGCCTCGCGCCGGCGCGGCCCATGGATTGGGGCTGCCGAAATCCAGGGCGTGACCCCACGCATACGATGTCATCCACGCCAGATGCGAATGGTATTGGCCGCGGTATGCGAGCTGGAAGGAATCGAACCGCGATGAGAAGCCGGAGGGAAAGGTGACCACCTCCTGAAGAGGCGTCGTCGGGCTTGCGATCTGGCGCCGCTGCGGCAGAAGCAGGTCAAGCCCGGATGCTCCGACGTAGGAGACAGTGACGGACTCGTGTTCGCCGGCTGCTCGTTCCAGCGACATGTTCCACTGCAAAGAAAAGGGATCTCGGAGCGCCTGCGGAAAGACATAACCCAGGCTTTCCGCGCTCGGAGCATCCGGAGAAGGAGGAGCGGTTGCAGTAGTCGGGATGCTGGCGTTCTGCAGCACCGAGGCGCTTGAAAATCCGAGCGCGGCAAATGCCGGCGCCGCGGCACGGTTTGGCGTATCGAAGATGACGCCGAGACCGCCGCGCAGAATCAAGTCTTGCCCAGGTTCGCCTCCGCCTTCGCGGCCGGGCTGCCAGGCAATGCCGATCCGCGGACCGAACGCCCGCCAGTCTGTCTGCCAAAGCGGGGTTCCGCGCGGACTTACGGACAAGGTCGCAGGCGAGTCCGGATCGCCATTTACGCGAAATGCGTTGCGGCTGTCGGAGCTGGACGGTGGAGGGCTGACGTCCCACCGTAGGCCGGGACTCATGGTGAGATTCCGCGCTACTCGCCATTGATCCTGCATAAATGCGGCGAATTGCTCAAATACGGGATGCGCCGGCTCGTTCCTCCTCAAGATCAGAAAGTCAGCGCTGTTCGCCAGGATGGAATCGGTGTTCAAGTAATCGGCTTCAATGGTCCAGGGTAAGGGACGCACTGCGCTAAGCAGATTACGGGCATCCATGCCAACTCGAATCAGATGCGGCCCTCGCTGCAATGAGAACGTATCGCGGAGTTCGAGTTGGCGAAGCGCATTGGATCCGCCATCGGTCCACGCGGAGGTATCACCGATGCCGGCGATGCGCATGTACAACTCGCTGCGCGTGTCGTTCGACGCGCCCGGGGAGCCCAGCGCAGCGGGGAGATCGACAGGTGCGGCGCCGGGGGGCGGGGCATAGAGTGACGAGTAACCTAGCCCTAACGAAGATATGGTGCTCGAACCGGCGCGGGACCAGCCGAGCCTGAACTCATTGCCCGCCTGCGAGGAGACCTGTCCATCGAGTCCCAGCGTAAGGCTTTGGTTTGACAGCTTTGCGTTGGTCGTCGTCAGGAGGAGCGAAGCCTGGCTGCCGCTGGGCGTATTTCCAAACCGTAAGAAGCCGGACAGGTTGGCGCCAAACGTGCGATCGACGCGGAAATCCATCGATTTCAAAAAGCTCGGAGGGCTGGACTGGAAATCAATGTCCTTTATGAGTGCCGGTCCACTGGGTCCGCCGGGTGGAATGGACAAGCCAAAGAAAGCCAGGAACGCAGTCTGAACCGGAGCCGGTGCTTCGAGAATCCACAGATTGCTGGGCATATATAGCACCAGCGGAGCCGTCCTCTGCTGCACGTGCATCTCTTCGTACGATCCGAAGAGCTGCGTCAGGCTCTGAATTGTTTTTTTGCGCCCGAAGAGGAGCGGCATGCCCAGGGAGCCGCCGATATCTTGCTGGTGGTAGTAGAGATTGTTCTCTTCGCCATCATATCTGCCAAACCAGTCGGTGGCATCGAAGTACCCGTTGCGCAGGTAGGCATAAGCGGTGGCGTGTATCTGATCGGTGCCCTGGCGGGTCAGGAGGCTGAATTGTCCGCCGGGTGCGCTTCCGTACTGCGCTGAGGCAGTGGAAGCTACGACTCGGAACTCCTGCAGAGCATCGAGTGCAACTAAACCGTGGGTGGTTCCGAGAGACGTGACACTCGCGTACTGGCCCGCCGCCGGCACCTTAAGATCCGCATCGACCGGGCCGGAACCAAAGTTTGCCGAAATGCCGTCAACCCAATAGGTATTTGTGTCGGACGACTGTCCATTCACGCTGAATCCGCCGGTGCGGGGCACCTGCGGACTTACCGAAACCGAACCCGGCGTCATTGCGATGAGATCCTGAAAGCTTCGCCCGTTGAGGGGAAGATCCCGCACCAGACGCGCGTCGACGACCGTGGTCATCTGCGCGTCTTCCGTATTCAAGCTCTGACCGCTCGCATCCACCTCCACAGTCTGTTCTACGGTGCTCAGACGCAGCTTGATCAGAAACTGGCGCGATTCGCCAACGCTGAGGCTCAAGCCGGTGAGATGAACGGCGGCAAATCCATCGCGCTGCACTTGCATGCTGTAGAGACCCGGCAGTACGCCAGGTATGAGAAACTCGCCGGCCACGCCGGTAGTTGCCGCGTTCTCGTTGCCGGTTTGGAGGTTGAGCAGCTTGACAGCAACGGAAGGAAGACGCGCGCCCGATGTATCTTCCACTTCGCCGGAGACGTTGGCCGTGCTCACTTGAGCGCAGAGCGGCGTTGACGCGAAGAGAAGCACCGCCAGAATGCGCAGCGGCTCTGCTAGAAACGGAATCCATGACCTGGAGGAATTCACCTCGGACGCATCTCTCCCACCTCGGTTTGACCCGAGGTATTCCCGTTTGTCAAGCGGCTTGCAAACGAACGCATACGGCTTGCTTCGGCGACAGGCAGGGCGGTTTGCAGGCGAGCGATCGACTCGCGCGCCCGCGCAGCAGACAGGTCAGCCGCGCTGCCTGCGAACAGCTTCACAACCTCTTCGTTCACCGATTGCGCCTTCGCACGGAGCTCGGATGCGGCATGAGCAAATGCGGTTGCATCCGTGATTCCAGGCGCGTCAACGGAGGGGATTCCCGCAATGCCCGCGGAAACCGAATCCAACTGCAGTCGCAGCACCTGAAGTTCTGTATGGGCCGCGGCGGAGTGCCGTTCGACCATCTGTGTCCACTTGACCCGTGCATCTGGATTCAGCGAGGACTCGCCCGCGCGTCGAAGGATGGTTCCAAGACGGTCAAGAGCATATGCATGCTGCAACGCTGTTTGCGCATGAGAGAGCGCGGAAGCTGCAAACTCCTGCTCTGCATTCTGTAAGGCGGCTCCCTTGAGGCCGCGCGCCAGCAACGCATCCCGCACCAGCCCTGCGGCTGGTGCATCGCCGTTGGTTCCCGCAAGTTCCTGGCCGAGTACATTGCCGCGGCGGGCTGCTGAAGCAGCCTGCGCGGCAGAGTAAATCTGAAAATCCACGCGGTTTGCATTTGGAAGCGTGGCCACCTTCTCTCGAATTGCTGCGAGCAACTGCGCGTTGGCAAGTGTTCCAGTCATGCGAACGCGGCCGCCTGCGATCGGATTCACTTCAATCGGTTGACCGGTATCTACATTCTGCCGGAATAACTCGAACAGCACGGCAACCTCAAGGTTTGCACCGTTGGCATCCTCCGTTGCATTGGCGCCCGATTCGGCCGGGGGATTGCGTTCGCCATGCATACCTGGAGCCGTCATCTCCTGCGACTGCGGAAACGTCAAGGCCGGGACGTCTCTGTTGGGGACTTTCCGCAGCAGAGTTTGCACCAGCCGAACCTCAGAAATACCATCTTCGGTCTGGAATCGCACTCTCTCCGCCAGAACGCGATAATGGCGGTCCAGCACGAGTGTCCGCGAGAGAATTCCGTCGCGCCCGTTCTCATGCTGCGTAAGCTCAAATCCACTCAAGCTCCGAGACGCCTCAGCCGCCGTTCCTTCACGGGAATCAAAAGGCGCGGCGGAAACATCGCTTCGCCACACGCCGCTTTCAACGAACTGGCGGTCTGTCTGCGTGAGTGCCGCGCCGTTCTCAAGGTGAACGGAGCTCGCGGCGTCCTCGGATTCGATTGACGTGGCGAGCAGTTCTTGCTGGGCATTGTAGAGACGTCGCACCGCCTTCTTGTCGCTGCTTAGCCAGACGTCAACCGAGCCAAGAACAGAGCCCCCCTCCGGTCCCATGGTTTGCTCGACGCGAAGAGTCTGATGAAGTGCTTCGGCCGGCGACGGAACCTGAGCGGCGGCTTGGGCGCGGGCAAGTACATCGCGCCAGCCGGGATGCGCGTAGCGGTAGCCGGCGATTCCCACGACGGCCGCAAGCAATAAAGGCGCGAAGGCAACGGCGCCCCATGGAGCAAAGCGAAATCGCCCCGGCCACTTTAAGCGTTCCCAGAAGGACACAAGCCGTTTGCTGGGGCGAGGAGACAGTTCCAGCTCGCAACTGGCCGCAAGAGCGGGATCGGCATAGTTCACTTCGGCATGCATGCCGAGACCATCAAAGCGAACATCGAGCCGCAAGCGGCGATCGTCGCTAAGCAGAACCTGCTGCGACAGTTGGTTCCTGGGAACAGTTGCGGTTTCGGGATCGAGCGGAATGTGGGCCAGGCGATCGCCGTATTCGTCGAAGACTTCGATGAAATGCACATTGGAGACCGCTTCCACGCGCGACGACAACGAATTGTGAGCGCTTTCGACGGCATGAAATGCGACAACATGTCCATCCACGGCGATGGCCAGAAGCGCGGGACGCCGTTCAAGCAATTGCTCGCGCCGCCTCTGCACTACCCGCATCGTAGCTTCGAAGCTCTTTGTCACCTCCGGCTTGGGAATGCTTTCGAGGTCGGAATCGATGCCGTCGAAGGGACCGTCGCGGTCGTTCAACTGTAAAGCGCGCTCCAGGATCTTAAGACAACGCTCGCATCCGGCAAGGTGCGCGAGTTCGCGACAGCCAACCGGAGGGACGCCAGGCTGCTTGTAGGCATCGGCAAGTTCCGTCTCTTCGGTACAGCTTGTGGGGTCGGCATCGAGGATGATCGAGCGCAGTTCCTTCAAGAAGAGGTCGCTGGAAATGGCAGTCTGGAGCAGCTTCCTTTCTGGCGCCGCACCGCGGGGGACAAGGCGGATTCCTTCACCGGCGGGCAGATACTCTCGCAGCTCGCTCCGGACATCTTTGAGGCTGTTGTACACGGCGGCGACGGGAGAACGCGCCAGCAGAGCAACATCGCTTCTTCGATAGCCGAGGAAAAAATGCAGGATGAAGTGGCTGGCGCTTTTTGAAACGTACTTCCTCGATAGCACGTAATCGCTGGTGCGAATCAGGTCGTTCTGGACGTCTACGGTGTCTAGCCCGCCGCCGGAAGCAACCATGCCCACCGCATCGTAGTCCTCTATCTGAATCACGCGAAGCCGCTCTCGCGACACCCGCGCCAGGTTGGACACATACATGTTGCGGAGGCACATAAAGAGGTAATTGTCGAGATTCTGAACGCGGCTTAAGTCCGGATGCGCAACAGTCAGATGCAGGCACAGATCCTGCACGGTCTCTTCCGCGGAGGAATAGTCGCCTCGCGCAAGCATTCTGCTCCACTCTACAAGCTGCTGGTAATAGCGGCTCAGTATCCGCTCGATTGAGTCGGGCGAGAATGGAGAACGAACTGGCTTGAGAACAGGCTTCATCTATTGCTGAAGAGTGCCTTCCGGCAAGAATCTACCCTGGAATCGAGAAAAACCTTCAGGTTTTCTATTTTATGAGACGCGCCCTTGGAGATTGGCTCCCCGAGCGATTCGGGGGAGTTTTTCTGGCGGTTGAAGGGTAGATTCCGGCCCGCGCCACTCTCTTCAAGACCGGAGCCTTAAAGGAGAAACTCAAATGCTGTTCAAGAACCGGTCATTCAGCCCTCTCAAACCCTCGACAGTCTTCGCCCTTGCCCTGCTGCTCTTGAGCCATTCCGCCATTGGGCAATCCTCTCAGCCTGCCAAGGATGACAACTTCACTCCCGGCGCCGACCTCTCGCTTGGCCTTCTTGGACAGATGACGTTTGCCAGGAATCCGGCCATATTCACTGCTTATCCAGAGTGGACGCTGGTTAATCAGCAAACTCAATCTCAATCGCCTTCTGGCGGCGCTCTGGTTGCCTTTCACGGCGCCATGAAGCCCTACTTTGGCTACAACGTCAATTTCAGTTACACACGGTTCACGCAGATTGACTCCGAGGGATCGGGATACGTACCGGGGCAGGGCACCAATCCTCCTCTTGCGGGCGGCAGCTTTTCTGCAGGCTCCCTCGATACGCGCATGAATGAGCTGACGCTGGCATACGCTTTTTGTGGACCGCGTTCGAAGCGGTTCCGGACCTTTGGGCAAATCGGCGGCGGAGGCCTTTTCTTTAACCCGATCGATGCCTCCTTTGCCCACCAGCAAACGCGCCCGGCCATGGTATTCGGGATCGGCGGCGAATACGACGTCAGCCGTCATTTCTCAGTTCGCGCTGAGTACCGAGGGCTGTTCTACAAGATGCCCGACTTTGGTATCGACAACGGTTTTCCCAAACAGCGGTTGTTTACGGTCACCAATACTCCGGCAATCAGCCTCGTCTACCGATTCAAGGTCTCCCCGAAAAAGCAAAGCACGGTTGCTCCCTTTTAGGCAGCCGGCCGCAACAGAGAAATGTCTGCACCGGACTTGATGGAGGTAACCCCTCTAACGATTGCGGGGGAAGCCCTGGTGGATATATCCCGAAGGCACACTGGACCCCGCTAACTCCGGTCCCGCTCTCAACTCGCATTATCGGAAGGATGGCGGGCGGTTTTCAAGATCCCGGCCGCGCTCCTTGCTGGGTGCATCGCCGGTGGTGAATTCGATGCGCGCGGCGCCCGGGTGCAGCTTTTCCAGGGGCAGCCAGGAATTCGGGTACTCCATGCCGTCGAGAGTGACCTTCTGGACGAAAATCCCACTGCCGCGGCTGCCGATGACGACGATTCTCCTTCCCGCCAGGTGCAGGGTGGCCTTTTCAAACATGGGCGTACCAAGCACCAAGCCTCCAACGCCGGGGATGGCAGGATAAAAGCCGAGGGCGTTCCAGACGTAGACGCCTGAGGTCGCGCCGAGGTCGTCGTTGCCCGGGATGCCGTCGGGCGCGGCCTTGAATGTTTCCTTGGCGATCCGGGTGACGACGTCCTGGGTCTTCCACGGTTGGCCTGCGAAAACGTAGGCATAGGGAACAACAAAGTCGGGTTCGTTTTCGATGTTGTAGCAGGGGTCGCCCCAGCACCGGAGCTTGAGAAAGAACCTGTCGAGCCGGGGAGTGACCTGATCGTCTCCGCCAATCGCTTGGAACAGGGCGGGGTAGTCGAAGGGAATCATGAAGGAGTACTGGTAAGTGTTGCCCTCCTCGAAGCCCAGCTGATCCGAGCCCTTGCCTTTGGGGATGGAGCGCTCGGCGTCGAATCCGGGCAGCCAGGTTCCATCGCCAAGGCGGGGGCGAATCCAGTGTGTCTCCGGGTCGAGCAGGTTCTTCCAGTTTTCCGACTGCTTGAGCAGTGTTTGGTAGGCGGATGTGTTGCCGAGCGACCTGGCGAATTGAGCGATGGCAAAGTCGTCGTTGGCGTATTCCAGCGTCCGCGAGGCAGATGTGCGGTCCTTCTCCGAAGGAATGTAACCGAGCTTGAGATAGTCCTCGAGGAAAGGGCGCTCGGAGCTGTTGTGGGGGCCGACGCCCGGCTGGGTTGCAGCCTTGACCATGTACTTGAGAGCGGCTGCGGTGTCGAAGTTGTGCGCGCCAAAGGCGTAGGACGATGCAATCACCGGGGCCGCTGAATCGCCGCCCATGACGTAAGTGACGTCGTTGGCAGCGGGCCAGCGGGGATACCAGCCGCTTTGAACCGCATCGTTGACCAGCGACTGCATCATGTCGCTCGAGCGCAAGGGCTCGAACAGGGCCTGGAACTGGACGGTGTTGCGATAGATGTCCCAGTCAGAGAAGTTGGCGTATTGGGCAGCCTGTTTCGATCCGGCGAGGAGGTGGACCTGATTGTCAAAGCCAATGTAGCGGCCATCGCGATCGCTGAAGAGGTTGGGCGACAAGAAGGAGTGGTAGAGGCCGGTGGCGAAGATCTTGCGCTGGTCAGCGGTGCCGCCTTCCACTGCGACGCGATCGAGGAGGGCGGTCCAGGCGCGGCGGGCCTTCGAGCGGACAGCGTCGAAGTTCCAGCCCGGGATCTCCTTGTTGAGATTTGCCAGAGCGCCCTCCTGGCTGACAAACGAGATGCCGACTTTCAAGAGGACTTCATGCTGGTTGCCGAAGTCGAGCCATGCGCCGGTATGCTTGCCCTGGGCCGATTTGGCCGAAGGCAGGATGGAATCGTCGCTCCAGAGCATTGAGTTCTTGTAGGGTTTGCTGAAGCGTCCGGAGACATAAAGCCTGTATTGTGATTTGGTCCCGCAAAAAGAGCCGGCAGTGGTTGAGCCGGCATAGGAGGCGGCGGAGGTGAGCTCGATGCTGTTGCCGAAGATCGGGTCGGGCGGCCCGCCATTGAGGTTGCGGATGGAGCCGGCGCTGGAGCCGGCATTGACCAGCAGGCGCGCGGCGGCGCCGGCTGGGAAGATGAAGCGGGCGATGCCCGCGCGCTCGGTGACGGTGATCTCGACGCGGATTCCGTTCGCCAGCGTGACGGCGTAGTAGCCGGGGTGAGCTTCTTCCTTGTCGTGGCTGAAGCCGGCGGCGTAGGGTGCAGAATCGCTCCCTGGGCTCGAGGCCAGCGGGGATGTCGTCGGAAGCACGGCGAAGTCGCCATAAAGCGGGCAGCCCGCGCCACTGATGTGGGTCAGTCCAAAGCCCTGAATCTGCTTCTCATTGTAGAAATACCAGGCGTCGTGGCCGGTGTCGGGGCTCCATTGCACCATGCCAAAGGGCAAAGTCGCACCGGGAAAGGTGTTTCCGCCGCCGGCTGTCCCTATGAAGGGATCGACCTTGTCGTAGTTGGACAAATGCACAGCCGGAGCGCTCTGAGCCTGTGCAAAAAGGCAGAAAGAGAAGGTAAGCGATGCCAGGGAAGAGCGCAGTGAATGCGTGAATCGCATGAATAGTGTCCTTTCGCCTTCGGCGCCAGGCAGAATCTTCTTTAGATTCCACTGCAATCTTACAAGCCCTGTAGCCGCCCCCCATATCTGACATGGCTGGATTAAAGGCATCGCGCAGCCCAAAAGGGCGAGAGGGAGAGGACCGGGGACATCCTCCCTTCCATCTCCGGCGGATTGCGTAGCTGGCGATCAACGCGGCTTCGGAATCAGGGCCTTCAGTATCGGCTCGTTCCACTTGTCGGTTTCCACGTCGTAAACCACGAAGTCAGAGTCGAACTGCCAGTAAGCCCAGCTGAAACCGCGATCTTCGGCGATCTTCCGGATAAAGGCATCCCAACGGACGCGGCTCTCCATGGGAGCCTTGTCATAGGAGCCGAATTCGCCCAGAAGGATGGGGCGATGATGTTCCTGACTCCACTGCGCGACGCCATCGAAGTCGCGCTCGACAATGAGCTGCTCTTCTGCTTTGCCCCAAGCGATGTCATGCCCACTGCGGATCTCTTCGCCAGCCCAAGGTGCGCCCTGATGCGTGAAGGGGAAAGGATCGTAGTAATGGAAGGTCACAAGGATGTGGCCGTCGTCGCCGGGCAGTGCGAGATCTTTCAGCGCAGCGCGGCTGTTCCAGACGCCTGGTCCGATTACAACGTTGCGGGTGGGGTTGGTTTTGCGGACGACCGCGAGCAGCTCGAGGAGCAGGCCGTTCCACTCCTGGTTGGAGATGAGTCCGTGCGGCTCGTTGAGCAGTTCAAAGGTGACGCTGTTGGGGGTGTCTCTATAGCGGGGCGCCACCTGCTGCCAGAAGGAGAGGAGTTTGGGCTTGCACTCGACAAAGCTCGTATCGCCACAGTAGTTGAAGTCATGCTCGTCGAGGATGACCTGCAGATGTGCTTCGGCTGCGTTGGCAACAACCCAGTCGAGCATGCGGAACCAGGAATCGGGCAGCTTGTTCTCAGCCGTCATGTACCGGAAGGCCTGCAGGTTGACGCGCACGGTCGAGAATCCGGCGTCGTGAATCTTGCGGAAGTACTCCTGCTTGAAACGGCCCTTGGAGAAATCGGCCCAGATGGGGTCGTAGCCGAGCACATTTACTCCACGCGTCATCAATTTGGATTGCGCAAAGGGGTCGATGGTGGCAAAGCCTGCAGGCAGCGTAACCTCGGGGGCAAGAGATTGTGCGTGGACAGCCGCGCCCAGCCCAACAAGAAGAGACAAGGCAAAAAACCTCCGCGCCAGGCGGGCCAAACAAATGCGAGTCAACATGATCGATCCACTCCAGAGCTTTCGGTGAGTACGGAAAGGCGTCGCCCAATTGTAACGGATGAGGAGGATATTCTTGGGTGCATTGGCGCAACCCAACTTCAGGGGGTAGGGAACATGATCGCGGATCAGGCGCTGCAATTCGCGCTCCTGCTCCGGGGCGAGCGCGGCCTGTGCTCTTGGGACGATGCCCGTGGCGAACCCGAGCGACTGACACCGGGTGTACCTCTTCTTGCAGGACCGGCGCGGCTGGTTGTGCGAGCCCGCCGCGCCGGCCCTGAAAGGAGAGGGAATGGTTATTCGTGCTCGGCGACCTCCAACTGAACAGGATGCGCCGTGGAGTTTACCGCCGGGTCGTAGTACTCGTAGACGCGCGACTGAAAGGTGCGGGCGCGGATGGGATACTTGGCGCGCAGGCGAAAGCTCAGCGTTACCGTTTCATGGGCTGAGAGCGCGTTGAAGTAGAGAATCGCCTGGGTCGCGGTGAGCGAGAGCTTCTCCAGGCGGCCGCTTTCCTGGCCAGATGTCTTCTCCTGGAAGGATTGCAGGTCTTCGCTGAGCAGGTCGAAGCCGGGAGGAATGCCGAGGTCCACCATCACCATGTTGGCGGTCTTGGGCAGATTGTTGCGGATGGTCGCCGTGGCGGTGGCGATGTCGTTCTGAGCGAGATGAGTGCGGTCGTAAGCCACGTCGATGGAGAGCGGCTCCGAGGCCGGCCTTTCTTCCCAAGGAGTGAAATACCGCCCAACGACCTGGTAGGCCAGGGTTCCGGAGCCGTCGAAGCGCAGTTCGACGGACGCGGGTTTCAGCGGGTCGATGAGGTCGGCGCCTTTGAAGACGAACTGGTGCAGGAGGTCGTTGTTGTCCGCGGTCAGCTTGAGGGTTTCGACGGGTTTGCCGTTGAGGACGATCTCCACAGACCCGCGCACATCGGATGCGCTGAGCTCGGTGGCGAGGACCAGGGCGCGCAGGGATGTGATGGTGGCCTGCGTGGTGCCCCAGTTGCCGGAAGCCTCCTTCTTTGAGGAGATGAAGTTGAGGGCTTTGCGAGCGGTTTCGGAGGCCTGTCCCCACTTGAGCAGGG
>JBEKDH010000115.1:0-13573 GCA_050014455.1 Occallatibacter sp. | reverse complement strand
TGACATTCGCGGCCATCTGGCGCGGCGCGAGAACATACTCAACGACGACAATGTCTCCGTCCTCTTCGATCCTTTTCAGGATCACCGGAAAGGAGTTCTCTTCACCGTGAACCCGGCGGGCGTGCAGGCCGACGCGGCGTGGAGCGAAACCAGCGGCCAGGATTATAGTTACGACCAGGTTTGGGACTCCGAAGGTCAAGTGACTCCGGGCGGATGGATGGCGCTGATGGCGATTCCCTTTCGCAGCCTGCGCTTTCGCCCCAATGGCTCGGACTGGGGCGTGGTCTTCGGCCGCAACTTCCCGCGCAACAGCGAGACCGACAACTGGCCGCACATCGCCGCCAACGTTTCCGGCACTCTCACTCAGGAGGCAACCCTGAAAGGCATCGAAGGCGTGACCGGCTCCCACAATGTGCAGATTGACCCTTATGTGCTGGGCCAGAACGAGCGCACGCTGGAGACCATCGACCCGCTGAATCCAAATTGGAGTTCGCGCCACATCGAGGCCACGGCGGGCGGCGAGGCCAAGGCAATCCTCAAGGACAGCATCATCTTCGATGCGACCATCAACCCGGACTTCAGCGACGTGGAGTCGGACCAGCCGCAGTTTACTGTCGATCAGCGCTATCCGGTTTACTTCCCGGAGCTTCGGCCGTTCTTTCTGGAGAATGCAAACTACTTTGTAACTCCGATTAACCTCGTCTATACGCGGAACATCGTTCATCCGGAGTACGGTGGGCGCGTGACCGGAAAGATAGGTCATACGAACATTGGCTTGTTTGGTGTCGACGATCGAGAGCCGGGGCAGACGGTAGCTCCTGGCGATCCGCTTTATCAGAAGCGCGCGGAGGTTGCGGTGGGGCGCATCTCCGAAGAATTCGGCAAAGGGTCGAGCATCGGAGCAATCTATACCGACGAGGAATTCGGCCAGGGCTGGAACCGCATTGGGGGCATCGACTTCACAGCGCGGATGAAAAACAGGTGGACCGCGGCTGGGCAATGGGTGGAAAGCTCGACTAAAGGAACGGTCGACAGCGGAACGCCGCCGACTTATGCCGCCGGACCAGCGGCCAACCTTCAGTTGCAGCGCTCCGGGCACGCGTTTAACCTGCAGTCGAATTACCAGGATTTCAGCACCGGCTTTCAGACGCAGTTAGGCTTTATCCAGTCATCGAACTTTCGCAACGGCCAAACGCACGCCAGTTATCAGTGGTTTCCCAAGCACAGCAAGCTTCAGAGCTTTGGGCTGGAAACAAACCAGAATATAGCCTTCGACCATTTTGGAAACCGAGTATTTCATTACTCGTCGTTCGATCCGTTCTGGCTGCTGCCGCGCAACATTGTGATTGCACCGGTCGGCGGCCAGAACTCCGATACGGTGGGACCGCAGAACGGCTACCTGCTCACCGAGAACAGAAACTTCACCGAAAACTATGGAGGCATTGTCGCCAGAGGCGCTCCCTGGCCGCAGCTCAACTTCAATATAAACGTCTTCCGTAACGGCAATGTGAACTACAACCCCGTGGCTGGCGGCGTGCCATCTCTTATGAATCAGGAAGACTCGCAGGTTCTATTTACCCTGCAGCCGCTCCGCCAACTGACCGCGGACAATACCTATTTGCTGGATCGCGACCACTCGGTTGCGGACGGCGCTCTGGTCTATGAGAATCAGGTATTCCGCACCAAGGTCAACTATCAGTTCACGCGGGCGCTCTCTGCGCGCATGATTGTGGAGTACGATTCGACATTGGCCAATCCCGCGGAAACGTCGTTGTTGCGAACCAAGGAAGTTGGCACACAGGCGCTGTTTACATGGCTTCCGCACCCTGGCACGGCCGTCTATATCGGCTACAACAACGATCTGCAGAATCTGGATCGATCGCTCTGCAATCGCCTGCCCGGCGGCGCCTGCGATCCCAATGACACAGTGGCGCCGCGATCGCCGAACCTCCTGAACGATGGGCGGCAAATCTTCGTCAAGGCGTCCTATCTCTTTCGTTTCTGACCTTACCGGATCAGATGACCTTTGTGCTCATGGGGGCGTCTCTCCATGTGGTCCGCCAGATGCTGTTTTCACTCGCTGCCTCATCTCGGACGGATCGGTATCCACTAAAATGTATGCCAATGGCGCTTCCCATCAAGGTCTGTGTTGTCTGCTCGGAGGAGTTCGAACTGAGGCCCGGCAAGCCCGGCTTTGCCAACCGCTGCCCGGCATGCAGCGAACCCGAATCGGCGGAGCCCACCGCACCGCGCCCCATGGACGCAGTGGAGCGCAGGGCTGCAAAGGAAGCGAACGAGGCCCGCAGGAAAGCGATCCGAGATCTGCTTTATCGCAAAGAGAGCTGACTCATCGCAGCCGCGCCTGGCGCATGGACCGAAGGCCGCTCCAAGGCCGGTTGCGCCGAATCCCGTCCTTCCGCATCCAATTGTTGTACGGCACAGGAGGTCAACCGTGTCGCTTCGTCCCGTTCGACAGATATTTGAAACCAAGCCCACCATCGAAGGCGCTGGCGTGAAGTTGCAGCGCGCCTTCGGCTTTGGCAAGACCACAGAGTTCGATCCGTTCCTGTTGCTGGACGACTTCCGCAGCGACAATCCGGCGGATTATCTGGCCGGCTTTCCGTGGCATCCCCACCGCGGAATCGAGACCATCACCTACGTGCTGGCCGGCGAGGTTGCGCATGGAGACAGCCTGGGCAACAAAGGCCGCATGACCGCCGGCGACGTGCAATGGATGACCGCGGGCAGCGGAATCCTGCACCAGGAGATGCCTAAAGGCGATCCGCAGGGGCGCATGCACGGCTTCCAGTTATGGGCCAACCTGCCCGCATCTCTCAAGATGACCGCTCCGCGCTACCAGGACATTCCGGCTAGCGCCATCCCCGAGGTGACCGAGGATGACGGGACGAAGGCGCGCGTCATTGTCGGGGAATTCTGGGGCAAGACGGGGCCGGTGGAGGGTGTGGCCTCCGATCCGCGCTACGTGGACATTTCCGTCCCTCCGGGCAGGCGCAAGCGCATCCAGGTGGAGACCACGCGCAACGCCTTTGCTTACGTCTTTGCCGGCTCGGGCGCCTTCCGCGACGCCTCGGACCCCCAGGCCGTGCTGACCGAGTCAGCCGTGGACCCCAATGCGCCGGCTGTCTACGACGCGAAGAACCACTCTCTGGTGCTCTTCGACCGCGGCGACGAGATCGTGGTTCAGGCTGGTCCCGAAGGCATCAGGTTCCTGTTGGTCTCAGGCAAGCCGCTGGAGGAGCCGGTGGCCTGGTACGGGCCGATTGTCATGAATACGCAGGCGGAACTGCGGCAGGCGATGAGCGAGCTGCAGAGCGGAACGTTTATCCGGCACGGGTGATAGCAGTGCCCCTGCTGCCGGGGCAGCGCAGAAACCGGCAGATGGAAGCCAGCAGTTCTCACACTTCCACCGGCAGTTTCCCAAAGAGAATGTCCATAGGCGTAAAGCCGCGCTGGCGCAGGACGCGCAGGCTCAGCGCGTCGTGGCGCTTGGCCAGGCGGCGGCCGTTCTGGTCCACCACCAGGCCGCAATGGTACCAAGCGGGATCGCGATAGCCGAGTGCGCGGTTGAGCAGGATTTGGCGGGCAGTGGATTTGAGCAGGTCGGCGCCGCGCACCACTTCTGTGATGCCCATGGCCGCGTCGTCGGCCACGCAGGCAAGCTGGTAGCTCGCGCACCCGTCGCGCCGCCACACGACGAAGTCCCCAAAGTCCTGTCCGGCCACAAAGCGCTGCGGGCCGAGGTTCAGATCCTCGAACTCGACTGCCTCGCCATCGGGAACGCGGAATCGCCAGTTGACACCCTCGGGGCTGGTGATCTCACCCGTATCGGGGCAGGGAATCTGAGAGACGCCATTCCCTAAACCGCGGCTGACGCCTGGCCGGCAGGTTCCGGGATAGACCGGCTCGTCGTCCAGCGGTTCAACCTCCGCGCTGCTTTGCGAGCAAGCCGGATCGCCTTCGTGCGGGGCGGCGAGCGCGGTTTCAAGATCCTTGCGCGAGCAGCGGCAAGGGTAGAGAAAGCCGCGCCGCGAAAGCGTACGCCATGCGGCGAGATAGACTGCCCGGCGGCGGCTCTGTACGTAAGGCTCAAAAGGCCCGGTGTCGTCCTGACGGTCCAGGTCAGGGCCTTCCTGCCAGCGGATGCCCAGCCAGCGCAGGTCTTCGATTGCGGCCTCGGCATAGGAGGAGCGGCTGCGGTCCGGGTCCAGATCCTCCATGCGCATCACCAGCGTGCCGCCCGCGTCGCGCGCCCGCTCAAAGGCTGTCCAGAAGGTGCGCGCATGGCCCACATGCAGGTAGCCGGTGGGCGAGGGCGCAAGCCGGCCGCGATATCCAGACGCCGGAACTGAAGAGATGCTGGCCACGCTGTCAATCAGTGTAGCCAGCCGGAGCCGCGTCGCGCAGCAAAGCCCCTCCGGCGAAAGTTCCGGCAGGCTGGCGGCGATGGAGGAAGGGAACGCTGACGTTCCCCACCCTCTACTGGATAAGGACCACGTTCATGCTCCACGGAGCAAGCGTCAGTGTGAGCGGCAGGGTCTGCGCGCCCAAAGTTGTGGTGGTTGGCCCAGCCCAGGTACTTGTCCCAGCCGGATCCGGTGGAGTCCCAGTGGGCGAACCCGACAGGTCGTAGATGGCCTTGTCATAAGTGATGACGGTGACGCCCGGGGAGGAGGTCTTGCCGGTAAGCGTAACCGTAACCGGCTGGCTCGTGGTTTCGTTCACATTGAAGAGCACCAGCGCCGTTCCGCCGCTATGAGTAGCCGCATAAGCGCGCACATCGGTCGTATCGCCGGCCACGGTTGGGGTCAGCACACTTTCGCCGTTGACGGCCACGTTGCTGAAGAGCTGAAACGCGCGCGCCGTGGGAGACATTGTGCCGATGGGACCCGCACCCGGACAGGTAGTATCGGAAGGTCCATCGGAGAAGACATTGTAGGCCCCGAAATCCTGCCATCCATAAAGCGAAGTGCTGTCGTTTCCGGCGGTGCCGTTACAATTGCCGAAGCCAATCCACCAAGTCAGGCGCGATACTCCATCGTTCATCATCTCGCCCAGCACCTGGCCGGCATACAAGCCTTGGGTGATTGACCAACTCTGTTTGCCTGGATTGCTATATGGCCCTCCGATCTCGCCGACGTAGATGGGTGTATTCGGATTCCCGGCAGTCTTCAATTCCGACTTGATGGTGTTGATCTCCGTGGTCAACCCCTGCGCCGCCGACTGCGTTATGAAGGTATCGCTTTCACTGCCCGGCGCCTCAGGATAGTAGTGGTATTCCACGAAATCATAGGGCGCATCGGCAAGCACAATTGGATCCCATGCCGGAGAGTTGCCGGGGTTGACATCGACACCCACCAGCGTGTTGGGTGAGGCCGCCTTGATCAACTCATAGTAGCCGCTGCTTCCGGCCGTCGCCGCAGCGTAAGTTGCAGCGTCGTTCTTCTTGGTGTGATTATCTGTCTCCCAGCTCCCGTACTCCTCGTTGCCGACGGTCATATGGCTCACCGTGACGCCGAGGGTCAATGCATCAGCCACCCATGAGGCCGCTTCGGTGGGGTCGCCCGGGCCCGTGCAGTTCTTGCCCGTGCCGTAGTCTGCCGTAAGCGCCAGATCGACGCCCGATGGAATGACAAGCTTGTTGACGAAGTCCTTGAAATCGTCATCTGAGTTCGCAGTGCTGCCGCATTCGGTATTGGTTTCCCAGTTGTAATCGTCAGACCACGAGCCGCCCGGCCAGCGCACCGCCTTGATGCCCGCCTCCTGGAACGCCGAGATGATTGCGGGGCCGTCCGTGCTGTTGGTCGCGTCGTACCAGGCCGCCAGGTTCATTCCCAGGATCTGATCGGTCACAGCCAGGCCGGGGCTCGATGGGTTCACCGTCACCGTGCTCAGCACGGCAACCGACACCGCCGAAGAGACGCCCGTAGCCTTGTTGTAGGTCGAGGAGCTGGCCGCATCCGGTGTATAGCTGGCCGTCAAGGTGTCGGATCCAACCGCCAGCGCGCCGGCGGCGATGGTGATCTGCGCACTGCCGCTGCTGAGCGCCGTCGCGGCCGAGGTGTAGGTTCCGCTGGTCAGCGTAACCGAGCCGGTCGGAGTCGGGTTCGTGCCGCCGCCGCTCACCGCGACTGTCACGCTGAGCGATTGCGTTGTCGTGATGGTCGATGCCGCCGGGGTCACCGTGACCGTCGGCGTGATCGTCGTCGGAACGGTGTAGCCGGCCGTAACGGTTGTGCTCGCGTTCATTGTCACTGTGCATTTGACAGTAGCGGCGGTGGTGCATCCGGTCCAGGAAACAAAGGTGCTGGCGCCCGAGGTTGCAGGCGCGGTCAGCGTAACGGACGTTCCCGCATCGTAGTTGAGCGTGAATGCGGTTGATCCCGAGCTGGTGTTGTTGTTGTCAGCGGGTGAAACCGTGATGGCCACGCCGCTTGCAGGCGTAGTCGAGTCGACGGTGAGCACATATACCGTCGGAGGAGTGATGCCCGTTGTTGAGCTGCCGCTGCTTCCGCCGCAAGCCGTCAGAAACATGCTGATTGCGATTCCGATACAAACTGCCGCGCCGCGCCTCAAATTTGTCATGCCGATGCTCCCTGTTTTTCATTTTTCAAGGTCGAGTCTCTGTCAAGTCTGCACCTCAGGGCAACTCTTGCGCAAGCGACCCAAATCGTCATGATCTTTCGGCCCGGACAACGATGCGCAATTTTCAAGAAGCGCGATGAGTTGGGCAGGCGTGAACGCGGAAGGCGTGCGCCTGAACGAAGGGGCCTGGCGGGAAAATCGCGTCCAGAAACGAGGCATCCGCTCAAAAGAGATCGGGAATGCTGTGGAATGCGATGCGTGTCGGCGCGGCTTTGAACGCGGTAAGCATGGTGGCTGGGGCCAGTGTGCTCAGGCCGTACTTCGAGTTCAATGCGTCCATGACGGCCAGCAGCCGTGCCCGGCTCTGTTCATCTTCCGTCCCTTCAAAGAGGTTGAGCGTATGGAGGCGTTCCGGGACGAGCCCGCCCAGATGCACGCCGATGAAGTAAGGATGGTCGAACCCCGGCCCGGTTGGCCTGGTGGCCCACAGGCGGCTGAGCGCAGCGATGAGCGTCTGGTTGTCCTGGCACTCGCTCAGGCGCAGCTCGGCCTTCCATCCCCGCGTGGGCACACCGAAGCTGCTTACCGGGATCGCCGGGGAAGGATCTTCTTCGCTGGAGCGGCTTGCCGGTGCCTTCTGGCCGCGCGGAACCGCAAAGCCAATGGCCAGCCCGATGCTGCCGGCCCACAAACCTTCAGCGCGCAAGCGCATGGCGGCCTTGTGAAGCAGCTTGTGAGCTACCGCCCAGGCATCGTCCAGCGTGCGCATCTGGGGCGCGAGCACATGCTGGTGGCTCAGCGACTTCAGGTGTTCGGCCTCAGTCATATCGAAGTCCTCGCCGCGAAGCCAATGCCACAGCCGCTCGCCCCATACCGAGCCCCAAAGCTGGCCTGCATGCTCACAGTCGAGCGCAAGCAGCTCCTCCATGGAGCGGATGCCGCTCTCGTTCAAGTGCTTCTCAGTGCGCGCGCCAACGCCGGGCAGGTCGCGCAGCTTGAGCTGGCGCAAGGCGTTGGGCAGAATGTCGAGGGGGAGCGCGACCAGGCCGTCGGGCTTCTCCATGTCGCTGGCCACCTTGGCCAGATAGCGGTTTGTAGCGAGGCCGACCGAGCTGCGCAGCATGGGGCCCACGCGCTCCTGGATGCGGGCTTTCACCCGTCGGCCCAGTTCGAGAGCCGCCAGCAGCGGACGCTCGCGGCCCATCAGGCGGCAGGCCATCTCGTCGATTGAGAGCACCGCCGTCACCGGTAGGCAGCTCTCCACGGCCTCGACGATGCGACGATGGAAGTCGACGTAGATCTCATGGCGCGCCTCCACCAGCACCAGGCCCGGGCACATCCGCTTGGCGTCTGCGACGATGGTTCCCGTCTTCACGCCGCAGGCCTTGGCTTCGTAGCTGGCTGCGATGCAGACGGTTGTGTCGGCCATCATGGGCACAACGCCCACCGGACGCCCGCGCAGCTCGGGCCGATCCTGCTGTTCAACCGAGGCAAAGTAGGAGTTCAGGTCTACGAAGAGCCAATTCAGTGCGGGAGCCTGTCCCGGATCGGGCTCTGAGCACTGGCCGCAATCCGGCGCCGACGCCTGCTCCGCCTCAGGCTCCGGCGCTGGCTGGGTAGAGAGAGCCGCCGGGCGCTCGCCGTCGAAGTTCTCCCGCCCCCCGTCCCACAGAATCGCCGGATTGGAGCCGGTTGGCATGTCGCTTCTAGTTTCGCTTTTTATTCCCTGCAAAGCAAGCGGGACTGAAAAGGTTCCCTAATCCAATCGGAAGTCGCGCCGATGGTAAACCCATTGAGCGAGGATACGTCAAACTCAGCGGCGAAGTACTACGCCGCGATGGCCGCTCCGCTGTAGAGTGCTGGATTCCTTGCGGATTGGATCGCCGAGTATGCAGGTCCTGGTTTACTGGTTTGCGATCAACGGAGGCGTCCTCGCCGTCCTGGTGACGGTGGGTGTGGCAGTGTTGCTCGTCTGCTGCCTGGGATGCTCGGAGTGCCCCAGCCGCGAGAAGGACGACATCTTCAACCGCCACGAGCTGTAGCGGATCGCGAAGGGCTCTTTTGTTTCGAGCCTCTCGAGTTTCCTGTTGTTTCGCTGGATGTACCGACACGTGCGCGGGGACCTGTATCGCTCCTTCCGGTGTCTAATCCAGATATGAAGCTGGTTCCTTTCATTTGCGCGTTGCCCTTTGGCGTTTCGTTTGCCCAAGCGCAGCAACCCTCACCAAAACTCCCTTGCGACTATTCCGGTCCGCTTCTGCAAACGAGCGAGGGTCAAATCGTCCGATTCACATCGGAGGAAATGAAGAAGCGGGCCACTCACAAGGTTGACCTGGACTCACCCATGCTCAAACAGTTGGATTTCAAAAGCACCATGATCGTTTCTGTCCTTGTTGGCCCGTCAGGCGACGTCGTTTGCGCGAAGAGTATAAGTGGAATCCCATTTGCATTGGAGCCAGTCGCAAAGGCTGTTCGGGCGTGGACTTTCAAGCCGGAGAAACGGAAGGGCAAGCCCGTAGCCTACCTTGGCCAACTAGATTTCTTGCTTTGCAACACAGACTGCGGCGAGGAACCTTTCGGCGTGACTCTCCTGAAGTGATCTTTCCAATGACCAATGCAGCGGCGCCCTCTATCGAGAAAACAGATTGCGTTTATTGCACCGCCGGTTTCAGGTACTCCTCGAAATGGGCCAGGATGCGGTTGTACAGGTGCGTCCGCACATCCGGGCCGGCGATCGAGTGTGTTTTGCGCGGATAGATTTGCAGGTCGTAGGGGATCCCAGCTTCGATCAGCCTTTGTACGTACTGGACCATATTCTCCATGTGAACATTGTCGTCGCCGGTCCCCTGCGCCAGCAGCAGACGGCCCTTGAGATTGGCTGCCCAGTTGACCGCCGAAAAGTCGCGGTAACCAGCGGCAAACTCGGAGGGCTGGCTCAGGTAGCGTTCGGTATAGATGGAGTCGTAGTTGCGCCAGTCAGTGACCGGGGCAACGGCGACGCCGGCGCGGAAGCGGTCGGAGTGAGAAAGAGCATAGAGCGTAAAGGTGCCGCCCCAGCTCCAGCCCCACCAGCCCAGGCGCTTCGAGTCCAGTAGCGGATAGCGGGCCAGCACGGCGTCCAGAATAGCGAGCTGATCTTCGAATTGGGCAGGTCCGAAATTATGCCAGGCCGCCTGGGCAAAATCACGCCCGCGATTGCCGGTGCCGCGATTGTCGGCGTGCAGCACGGCGAAGCCATGCTGGGCCAGCAACTCGTCGAAGAGCAGGGCGTTGCTCCAGCGGTTGGCCACCGTCTGCTCGCCCGGCCCGCCGTAGGGATTTACAATCAGCGGCACCGAGCCAGGAGTTGCTGCGCCCTCGGGCAGGAGCAGCGTGGCGTAGAGCGTGCTGCCGTCGTGGGCCTTTACCTCAAGCTGGTCTGGCGCGCGCAGATGGTAGGGCTCGAGCGCCCTTGTCTGCCAGAATACATTGCAATTGCCGGGGGCCTGGCAAAGACGCAGAGTGGGCGGATCGAGGCGAGTGGATTGCTTGTCAGAAAACGCATCGCCAACGGGAGCGAAGCTGCCTTCATGGCGTCCCGAGCCGGCGCTCAACTGCTTCCGCTCGCCGGCAAAGCTCACCTGCCATAACTGCTGTTCAAGCGGGTTGCCCTCGTTCGAGGCGTAGTCGATGAGTTTTCCCTCGAAATCCACGCGAAGAACATCGCCCACCTCGAAGTCGCCCCTCGTCAGTTGCCGTTCGAGCTTGGCCGTGGCTGGATTCGCCGGGTCGTAACTGTAGAGGTAGAGATGGTTGTGGCCGTTGGTCCAGTTGGTCAGGACGATCGCGCCGTACCCGACGGAGACGTCGTAGTTATCGTCGACAAACTTCTCGTCTGTAATTTGAAGCACCTGATGCGCCTGGCCCGTGGCGGCGTCGGCAAAATAGAGATCCCTGTGCTGGTGGTCGCGAGCGACGGTCTCGATCCACAGCGTCCTGGCGTCCAACCATCCAAAGCGTGGAATGTAATCCTGGCCGGCAACGATGGGCAGCTTGATCCACACCGTCTTGCCGCCCGCTGGCTTTACCACGCCTACGCGAACCTCTGGATTGGGATCGCCGGGCTGGGGAAAGCTCTGCGACTCGACCTTGGCATGGGTAGGTATCCAGTCCTCGATGGGATACCGGGGCACATTGGCCTCATTCATCTGCAGGTAGGCCAGTTTCTTCGAGTCCGGCGACCAGAAGTAATTGCTGCGCGTCTCCAGCTCCTCTTCGTAGACCCAGTCCACTTCTCCGTTAAGCGTGGCTGGATTGGGCGCCGGAGCTATCGGCCTTGCGGGAGCGCCGGAATCGCGCAACCGCAGCACAGAGAGGCCGTGATCGCGAATGAAGGAGACAAACTCGCCATTGGGCGAGAATTTGGGGTCGTCGCCGGAGGCGGTTCCAGAAAAGCCGACTTCAATTCCCGTGGCGTTGCGGAGATCGTAAAGCCACAGGCGTCCGTTCGAGTCGAAGAGCAGGTGCGACGAGTCAGGCGCCCAAATGTAGGCAGCCATCTTGTAGCGGTCGCGATGGTCGCGGTCAGTCTCCGAATCGCTGGCCCCAGCGAGCGATGCCAGCTTGACGCGGCTCACCAGAACATGAGACCTGCCCGTGGCGGGGTCGAGGTCTATCAGTTCGCCCCCATCCAGATAGGTCAGGTGCTTGCCGTCCGGCGACCAGGCAAGATTGTCGGGTGGATCCCCAATCAGCGGGCCATGAGCGAAGATCACTTCCACGGTGAGAGGTTTCGCAGGCGCCTGTGCGGCAGGGGGCTGGGCCGCTACAGAAGCCGCAGCCAGCAGAAGAGCGGCAACGGCCGGGAACATGAATACGTGTAAACGAGTCAAAGGATATTCCTCCGGAAGCGGAGCCCGGCTTGACCCATCAGGCCGCAATCCTTAAAGAACGGAGCGTGCAGCCGGTTTGTGCCTAAGTCCAGCAGGGATAATCTCGCCGCCCATGCAACTCAGCTCCTGAGCGCAACGCGGATATGCAGTTCCTTCAACTGCTGTTCGGTGACGGTGGTGGGGGCGTCGGCCATGAGATCGACGGCCTTGGCGGATTTCGGAAAAGCGATGACCTCGCGGAGGCTGGAAGCGCCGGCCAGCAGCATAACGATGCGGTCCAGGCCGAGTGCAATGCCGCCATGGGGTGGCGCGCCATATTCAAGGGCTTCGAGGAAGAAACCAAAGCGCGCCCGGGCCTCTTCGTCGCTGATGCCGAGCGATTGAAAAATCTGGTGCTGCACGTCCTTGCGATGGATACGGATGGAGCCGGAACCGAGTTCGAGGCCGTTCATGGCCAGGTCGTAGCAGTTGGCGCGGACGCTGGCTGGATCGCTGACCAGGTTGGCCATGTCTGCCTCGTGAGGCGATGTGAAGGGGTGATGCGCCGGAACCCACTTGGCCGTAGCGGGGTCGTACTCGAACATGGGGAAGTCGACTACCCAGATGGGCTGGAAGGCGGCTGAGCCGTCGACGGCGTTCCCGGCGGCACTGCGCGCGGCAGCCTCGTGAACTGTCGCTTGTGTCACAGCAAAGGCTCCATGCCGGTCGGCGTACTTCCTCGCCAACTCAGTCCGGAAGCTGCCGGCGGCGGAGTAGACGTTGATCTCGCGCTCGCTCAGGCGGCCTTCGAACTTGGTGTCGCTGGCCTTCACCGGGTGAGCCGGGTCGCCGGCCACAATGAGGACAAAGTCGGCTTCGCAGGCGCCCGCCAGTTCGCGCACCTTGGCGGCAGCCTCCGGAAATCCCTTGGCCAGGCGTTTGAAGTCGTCAATGAATTTGGCGCCCTTCTTCAAGTCGAAAAGCGGGTGGCTGTCTTCGCGCTCCTTGCGGCTCAGTTCGCCGACCGATGGAATGCGGAAGGCGACGACGGGCAGGGCGGGGTCGATTTGCAGGGCGGCGAGGTTTTCATCGGTAAATGCTGAGCGGACGTCGGCGAGGCCGGGCAGGCGCAGGTCGGGCTTGTCGCTGCCGAAGGCGCGCATGGACTCGTCGTAGGTTAGGCGCGGGAAGGGCGTGGGCAGCGCGACGTCGGCGGCGGCAAAGCCCGCCGCCAGAAACTGTTCGACAACCGCGAAAACGCTCTCCTGGCGGGCGAAGCTCATCTCCAAATCGACTTGCGTGAACTCGAGCTGGCGGTCGGCGCGCAGGTCCTCGTCGCGGAAGCAGCGGGCGATCTGGAAGTACTTGTCGAAGCCGGAGATCATGAGAATCTGCTTGAAGATCTGCGGCGACTGCGGCAACGCGTAGAACTCGCCGGGATGCACGCGGCTGGGAACCAGAAAGTCGCGCGCGCCTTCGGGAGTGGACTTGGTCAGAATGGGGGTCTCGATCTCAAGAAAGCCCTGTTGGCTGAGATTGTCGCGGATGGCAAGGGTAATGTCGTGGCGCAGCCGGAAGTTGTGCTGCATCTCCGCGCGGCGAAGGTCAACGTAGCGATATTTCAGGCGGACCTCTTCGTTCTGGATCGCCTCTTCAGCGGGCGAGAATGGCGCCAGGCGCGTGTCGTTCAGCACCAGCAACTGAGTCGCCTCGATCTCGATCTCGCCGGTGGGCATTTTGGGGTTGATGGCGTCCTCGTCGCGCAGCCGCACTTTGCCGACAGCGGCGACCACGTACTCGGGGCGAACTTGCTCGCCCTTCGCATGGCCGTCGGGGGTCAACTCCTTGTCGAGCACGATCTGGCAGATGCCGGAGCGGTCGCGCAGGTCGAGGAAGATGAGGTTGCCGTGGTCGCGGCGGCGGTTGACCCAGCCCATGAGTACCACCTGCTGCCCGGCGTGGGCGGCGCGCAGTTCGCCGCAGAGATGCGTTCGTTCGAGAGTTCCTAGAAAATCGAGCACTACCTGTGTCCTCTTGCTTGTTGGTTACTAGTCCTAACTGCGGGTGCCCCATCCTTCGCGCCCTTTGCGAAGGGTGGGATACCACAAATCTCAAACCAC
>JBEKDH010000114.1:0-13654 GCA_050014455.1 Occallatibacter sp. | reverse complement strand
TATTTGCGAAAGGCGATCGATCTGCGTCCGAACTATCCCGAAGCCTTGAACAATCTTGGAGTTCTTTTTGTTCGGGAGCAGGATTACTCCAGGGCCGAGGAGCAATTCAAGGCCGCCATGAAGGCCGCGCCGAACTTCGATCAGTCCTATCTAAACCTCGCCCGCCTTTATGCAATGCGCGGCGACAAGGAGAAGGCCAGGGATGTGTTGCAGGGTCTGCTGCGCCTGCAGCCGCAGAATCGTGGCGCAATGCAAGCCCTGGAGATGCTACAATGACTGCCTCCAAGTGCGCTCGAAAGGCGTGGGCGAGGGGCGGTCGAGCCTCATTTCAGAAAACGACTGGAGTTATTATGGTGTGGGTGCGCGCGAGTAGTCTTCTTATCCTTTCGATCCCTTTTCTTGTTTGCCAGGCGGGCGCGGTCCAACAGCAATCGGCGAAGAGCACGGAAAACTTCAGGCAGGTGGAAGCGCTTGTTCAGCAAGGCCGCCTCGATGAGGCTAGGACGCAGATGCTCGACGAGCTTCAGCGGAATCCCTCCAGCGTGGACGGCTATAACTTGCTGGGTATTATCGACAGCGACGGGCAGGACTATCCGGACGCGCTTGCCGCATTCCAGAAGGCCTTCAAACTAGCCCCCAACTCCACCAAGACACATAACAACCTGGGCAACCTCTACGTAGCTCAGAAACGAATAGATCTGGCCGAGAAAGAATTCCGGACTGTCCTCCGTCTCGACCCAGGAAATCAGGATGGAAACTACAATCTGGGCGTGCTCCTGATGGCGAAAGGATCGCCTGCCGCGGCCATTCCGTACTTTGAGCGCGTACGTCCCGCAAATCTTCCCACGCGTTTCAACCTCATCCGCGCTTATCTACAGAGCAAGCGCACCGCGGAGGCGCTGCGCATGGCAGCGGAGGTTTCCGCGCAGAACAAGAACGACGTTCAGGTTCATTCTTCGCTTGGCGTATTGCTGGCGTCCGAGAGGCAATACAGACCCGCTCAACTGGAACTCGAAAAGGCCGATGCCTTGCAGCCCGGGACCTTCGAGATTCTTTATAACCTGGGAGAAGACCTCCTCGATAGCGGCGAGCCTGCCAAGGCAGATCTGGAATTGACCAGGGCTCTGAAACTGAAACCCGAGTCGCCGGAGACGCTTTACCTGCTGGCGCAGGCGTACAGGAACGAGTCGCGGCCTTTGGATGCCCTCGATCTGTTAGTCCGCGCGCGCAAGTTAGCGCCGGACAATGTGGATATTGTCTTCCTCATGGCCCAGATTGGCATTTCTCAGCACTATTACGAGGATGCGATCCCGCTTTTGGAATCGGGCCTTCAGATCGCGCCGCAGCGCTCCGATCTTCGCGCCGCCCTGGGCGAGAGTTATTACATGTCGGGCAAGGTCGATCAAGCCATCGAGGAGTTTAAGAGACTGATCGATGCCGAGCCGTCGGTGCACTCTTACCTCTTTCTGGGCCTCTCGTATACGCACTTAGGGCGATTCGACGATGCGAAGCAGTCTTTTCAGAACGGGCTTAGGCTCGATCCTCACAACAGTGCATGCCTGTTCAACCTGGGCTATATTGCCGAACGGCAGGGAAACTCCGCAGGCGCCGCTGCCACATTCCAGAAGGTGCTTCTTTCGAATCCGAACTTTCCCGACGCCCTGCTGGAGTTGGCCAAGCTCCGCACCGAGGGCAAGCGATTCGCGGAGGCTGCGGCACTGCTCAGAAGATATGTTCGCGTCAGCCCCAGCCCGGCTACCGGATACTATCAACTGGCAATGGCGGAGAGAAGCTTGCACCAAACTGCGGCCGCCGATCGGGATCTGCAACTGTTTCAGACACTATCCAAGAATGTCACCGTAAGCTCTAATCCCTACGAGCATGTTTTCGAATACCTTGATAGCCGTTCGAAACTCTCCCCCGGCGTTCGCGATCAAGAGGATCTGGCCGGGCTTATCGATGAGGCAGCAAAGCACCCCGACCAATCTCAGGTTCAATACCTGCTGGCCGAAGCTTATCTGAAAGCCGGTAAGATCGATGAAGCTAGAAGCACGATTGCGCAGCTTGACACAATAACTTCAAGCGATTACCGGCTGCAAGCGGGAGTGGGGGTATTGCTGGCCCGTTACCATTTGTACGACGATGCCATCCAGCATTTCCAAACGGCGCACAAGATGAATCCAGGCTCGGACGAGATAAAATTCGACCTCGCGAACGCCTACTTCCGCATGCGCCTTTATTCGCAGGCGCTGGATATCGCCGGAGAGGTTTCAACGGAAGGGCGCAAAGACGATGCCTACCTCGCCCTGCTTGGAGACATTTACGCGCATCAGGGCGATACCGCCCGCGCCGAGGAGATCCTTCGCGGCGCCATTTTTCGCAATCCGGACAACGATCAGGATTATCTCTCTCTGGCTCTGCTCCAGTTTCGCGCAGATAACATCGCGGATGCGAAGCAGACGCTTTTGAAAGGTCAGGCCCGCATCCCCGGCTCCGGGAAGATTATCTGGGGATTGGGACTGGCATCGGCTTTGGAAGGAAACACCGAGAAAGCCGCCGAGCAGTTCGAGCGAGCCCTGGATTTGCTTCCGGAATGGCCTGGCGCGTACTCAACCCTGGGTGTCTTCTACTTTCAAACGGGACAGATTGCCAAGGCCAAGGAAGTGCTGGACCGCTTCAAGAACAGCAATGCGGGCGGCTTGGACATCAATCGGATTGAGCAGGTTCTGGCACAGGCTCCGGAGACTGCCCCGGCCGGCAATGAGCCCATGCCCTTGGCTAACAGGAAGCAACTGCTTCAACTGGCCGTAGCCCTCGCGGATCGGACCCTGTGAGAGCATTGCGGGGAAATCGCCGGGCCATGCGCCTTCATTCAAAACGGCATCTGCAATTGGATGTGTTCAGAGATGTCCTATAGATAACTCCGCGCCCGTCGCGTCAGGCTGCTTCGGGCGGGGCGGGCGCAACCTCGAACTCGACGTGCTGCGCACCGAGGACGGGGTGGTGTGCGGTGAGGCGCACCTTGCCGGGCTGTTCGGTGGCGCGAATCCAGACCGCGCCCTGGCCTCCAACGAGCGCGAAGGGATTGTCTCCTATGAACGTGGCCGGACCGCTGAGTTCAAAGCGGATGGCGTCCGCGGCGAAGGGGCGAATGGCGTCGAATTCGTCGGCAACGCGCAATACGACGCGGGTCGAGTCGGCTCCATCGGCAACAAGCTCGGTTTCGTCGGGCAGCAGCATGAACCTCTGATCGACGCCCTTGCCGGAGAAGCTGCGCGAGATGACCTGCTTGCCCTGGATGTAGCCTTCGATGCGCAGATCGCCCCAAGGTTCGAGACGATTGCCCAGGCTGGCAGTGAAGGGCGCGTACTTGAGATGCGGGAATTGCTTGCGGTCGGGATCGGCCTCGGCCACCAGCCTGCCGGCGACGTAGAACTTGAGGTGATCGCAGTTGGAGGAAACCAGGGCATTGGTAAAGCCGATGTTCTCATCGCCGCGCGCCCAGTGGAAGGCGGGCACCAGGACGACCTCCTCGTCGGGATCGCACTGCGAACGGTAGAAGCCGGCGGCGGGCTTGGGCTCGCGGAAGATGTCGGTGACGCCGTGGTAGCAGATGCGATCGCCGGAGCCGAAGTTGCCGTGGGTGTTGTAGTCGAAGGCGCACCAGCCGATGCCGCCGGCGAACTGCGGATCAGAGGCCAGTTGATCGTGGACGCGGGCATGGCGCGCAGTGTGCTCGCGAAGCCGCTCGACGTTGTCGATGGTCTTGGTGGGATAGGTGTGGCCGACGAATTCGGTATTGAGATAGAGAGGATGGTTAGGGGCCCTGAGCGGGAAGTCGAAGTCGTTCATAGTGAAGACATCTTCAAGGAACTCGGACTCCTGGAAGTAGCGGATGCCGCCAGTCTGGCGGGTGGGGTCGAGCTGGTGGGCCATGGCGTTGGTGCGGGTATAAAAGTCATGGTTGTCGCGCGACTCGTTGATGCGCACGCCCCAGAGGACGATGGAGGGATGGTTCCAGTCGCGGCGGATCATGCGGCTGACGTTGTCGACGGAGATGTCCTGCCAGGCGAGATCGCCGATGTGCTGCCAGCCGGGGATCTCTTCGAGCACCAGCAGGCCGATCTCGTCGCAGGCGTCGAGGAAGTGGCGCGACTGCGGGTAGTGGGAGGTGCGGACGATGTTGCATTTGAGGTTCTTGCGCAGGATCGTTGCATCGCGGCGCTGAACGCGCGCGGGCATGGCCTGCCCTACCCAGGGGAAGGTCTGATGGCGGTCGAGGCCGCGCAGCTTGACAACCGTGCCGTTGAGCGAGAATCCCTGCGGGGTGAAGCGGGCTTCGCGGAAGCCGATGCGGCGGCTGTCGTTGTCGAGCAAACGAGAGTCGTGGAGCAGACGGACCTCGACGCGGTAGAGCTTTGGAGAATGAAGATCCCAGAGCTGGATGGCGCCCAGATTGTCGAGGCGCAGGGTGCGCGGCACGTTTCCCTGGTCCTCGCCCGCCGGCAGCTCCTGCGTGGCCTTGGCCAGCAGCCGATCTCCGTCGTAGAGCGCCGCTTCCAGACTCAGCCCGCCTTCCAGAGTCTTGCTGGCGCTCCACAAAAAGCACTGCACATCGACGGCGGGATGGGCGGAGAGCACCTCCCTGGGTTGCGCGAAGACGTTCTCAATGAAGGTGGGCGAGACTATACGCAACGAGACTTCGCGATAGATGCCACCGAAGGTTAGGTAATCGACCATATAGCCGAAGGGGGGAATGTCGGGGCGTTCGTTGGAGTCGACCTCGACAGCAAGGAGGTTTTCTCGATCGAAGTCGACGTGGGGCGTGAGTTCAAAGGAAAAGGGCGTGAAGCCGCCCTTGTATTCTCCCAGGCGGACGCCGTTGAGCCAGACCGTGGAGGCGGTCATGACGCCTTCAAAGTCGACAAAAACGCGGCGGCCACGGGCTTCGGCGGGCAGGCGGAAGCGGCGGCGATAGACGGAGACAAACTCGTAGGACTTCTCGTCGAAGCTGTGCCAGGGTTCCAGGATATTGGTGTGGGGCACGGTAACGCGGGCATAGCTGGAGTCGTCGAAATCGCGGGCGCGGGCGCTGGGCGTGGCCTTGGGGCTGTAGCGCCAGTTGCGGTTGATGGGCAGCACCATGCGTCCAGCGGAGTGGGCCGGTTCGGCGGCATGGCCCACGGCGGGCACGCCGGAAACGACCGTTGCGCCCGCAATCAGAGTTCCCGTGGTTTTAAGAAAATCGCGGCGATCCATAAGGCTCCTTTGCTTGAGAACTAGCTTGCGCTGCGGCGCCGGCGGTCGCTTGGCGCAACGCGGCTGGCGGAGCAATTGGTAGCTCGAAACATCGTAAACGTTTGCAGCTACTTGTCAAGCACAGCATTTCTACGAGCGTCTCCCCTGGAGCGCTCTTCCTCCGACTGCCGCGTTTGTTGATACGCCAAGGTCCGCGCAGGTGGATCGTTGGGAATAATGCACACTGGCTGCCGGTCTTGGCCATGTAGCGCTGCCCGTTGAATGCCTCGCCAAGAGAATAATCCTGCTGCGCGGCATCCTCCTGGCACAGCGCCAACTACGGCGCTACAAATAACCACTCTCCATCTGCCACATCGCTCGCGGAGCCCGGCCGGGCACGATTTCCCATGCCTTCAACGTCTGCCAAACATCGCCATTTCTCTATCCCAAAGCAAACCAAGGGATAGAGTCAATAGCAGGTTCTTAGGCACTCAGCGAAAACACCCCTGAAACGCCGATTGCGCCAGAATGGATTCTGGATTTACGCCAAATCGCTTTATCGCTCACCGGTAAAACGCCTGGAGATTCCGGGCCATATGCCGAATCTTTCGAGTTCCGGGCGCGCATGGCAATCGAGTGATCGGCTATTGCCCACGCTGGATCCCTATCCCCGCAGCATGTACGTTCCCGACAGCCGGTCGTGCCAGCTCAGGTGCTCGTCGTCGAAGATGGACCAGGCCACGCCCAGCCCCACAGGCAGCAGCGACAAGACCAGCGCCCCCAGCCGGCCGAACCTTTGGTCGAGCGTGAGCCTCTGGCCGCCGAAGGTGCGCAGAGAGATGCGGGCCCACTTCATGCCCGGCGTGGTCGCAGCCACGAGAACAAAGAACATGTGATACATTGCGCCCAGGAACACCAGCGCCACCGCAGCGCCAATCTCGGCCTGGCGAAGGTTAGGCAGCGCTTTCGCCTTTTCCATGGCGGCCATGGCCAGCGCCAGGAATGCGCCCGTTATCAGGGAGCAATCCACCACCGCCGCCATCAGCCGCCGGCTGACCGGCGCCAGTTCAAAAGCCGCCGCGGCTGGGAGCGCGATCGCCTCGGCTTCTTCGGCCGCCAGTTCGTCCGGCGATTGCTCGTCCAGCACTTGCTCGTCCAGTCGAATGCTCGACCAATCCTGCGCCGGCCACGCGAGCTCTGCCGCCTCGGCTACGGGCGCCGCTGCCGCTGGCTGTGTCGAAATGCTGGCAGGATCCACTTCGAAGATGCTTAACTGCCCTACGGCATTGCCCACCCGCGCATGGGGTCCCTCGGCCAGCCGCGGGCGAACCTTGCGCGTGGCAACTAACTGACGAGGAAACTCGATCAGCCTGGCGGGAATCGGCTGGGCCGGTTCCACAACCTCAATCTCCTCGCTCTCCAGGAATGAATCCCGGAGATCTCGCGCCAGCCTGGCCGACTTCCACCAGTCCTCCACGGAACTCGCAAAGACGCCTGTCCCACGCGCCGCGCCGGCAGCCGCGGGGGCGGCTGCGCGGGGCGGCAAATCCGTGTCCCACAGAATTCCAAAGGGCTGCGTTTCAATCGCTGGGCTCGACTTGAGCGCAACCGGCCGGGCAGCCTCGACCGGCGCCTCCCAGGCCCGTTCCTGAGCCCGCTCCGAGGCCGTCTCTTGGAGAGTCTCAGGCTCCCATGAGTGGTCCACGCCGGTCGCGGCTTCCAAGCCGGCCAGGATGGATTCAGCGGCAGCCTGCGCATCGAGCGCGGCGCGCGAGGCAGCCTCGGCAGCGCGCACGGCGGCGCGAGCCTCGCTGGCCAGCATCTCGCTGTAGCTGGGGGCCTTGGCATAGCGGGCGGCAACGCGCGCGGCGGCCTCCGCAGCCCGGCTGTGCGCGTCTGCGCTGGACTCCGGGTGCGCCTTCGCCTCTGCCGCCGAAGTGCGCTTGCGGCTGTGGTGCGCGGCGACGCGACGGCTTACTTCCTGCTTCCAAGAGGGTGAAAGATCGGCCAAGACTACAGATGTGCTCAAAGCTCCAGTGTCCCTTCTGACGCGGCTCTGGGGCATGTCCGCGCCCGCTCCCGCAAGCGGGCACAGCGCCGCTGTTCCTGTCCGCAAGCTCATGCTAGCCGGGCGATTAAGGATTGCACAGTCAAAAGGATGAGGGAGGTATCGCCGTAGTACACATGCGAAGCGCGGGTTGCGAGAGCCTGCGCGAGGCGATCGTTGTCCGATTCTTGCCCGCTGCGTGGGCTGCGCGCCGCGCGTCCCATCCACAGCGGCTCACGTTTGCTATCCTGAGCCTTGCACCGGTCTTGGTCCTGGGATGCGTCCTCGCAACTTAGCATTCATCGCGCTGCTCGCCCTCTGCCACCTCTCGCTCCGAGGGCAGGCGCTGACCAATGCGTTGCCTCCCGCGCCGCAAGGCGCCGCCGGCGCAGGCAGTTCCAAGCCAGATAGCCCAACTCCAGACAATGCAGCCGCGGTCCTTCCCGATGAACCCGGCCAGGAGGCTCTGTCCCTCGCCCAGCCGGAAGCGGCACCCTCAACCGGCCTGCCCGTGCAGTGGGACGCCGGATACCAGCACTGGGTGGGCGACGTCCTCACCCTCACCGGCGATGTGGTCGGCCGCTACCACGGCTACATTCTCCGCGCCGACAAGGTTATCTACAACCAGTCCACTTCCGAGCTGGAGGCCGAAGGCCACCTGCTGCTTTCCGGAGGTCCCAACGACGTGCTGATCAATGCATCTCACGGCGAGATGCGCCTCAACATGCACACCGCCCGCTTTTACGACGTCAACGGCTCCCAGGGTGTGCGAACGGCCGGCCGCACCGTGGTCTTTTCCACGGCCAATCCGTTCCTCTTTTCGGGCCGGGTTCTGCTTGAGAACGGCGAGGGCAACTACCGCATCATCGACGGCTCGATGACCAACTGCCGGCTGCCCCGGCCGGATTGGCGGTTGATTTCTCGATCCATCGACCTGGCCAACGGCAAGGCCTCCACTTCCAATGCCTTCTTTGAGTTCCTCGGCGTGCCCCTCTTTTACCTGCCCTACCTCCGTCATCCAGTGGACGAGACGGACCGCGAGAGCGGGTTGCTGACCCCCGTCCTCAGCAACTCGTCAATCAAAGGGTTCATCGTGGGCGAGCAGGTCTACTGGGCCATCAGCCGAAGCATGGACATGATCGTTGGCTCCGAGTACTACTCCAAGCGCGGCTGGGCGCCCAACGGCGACTTCCGATACAAGGGGCCCGGCATCGACCACCTTACGGTGCGCTGGAATGCCCTGCTCGATCGCGGCGTGGAAGAGCAGGTGGGCGCGACCATCCCCGCCGTAACCAGCCCCGCCGCAGTCAGCCCCACCGGCGCCGTGCGTTTTGCCAAGGCCGCGAACCCAGCCGACCTGCTGCCCGGCCCGGTCGGCTACGAACTCGTCAACCAGGGCGGGGTGGATGTGGTCGCCCTAGGCCGCAAAGACCTCACTCCCAATACCCGCGTCGCCGGCATCGTCGAGTATCTCTCCAGCTACCTCTACCGCCTGGTCTTTAACGACAACTACTCGCAGGCTGTCAGCTCCGAGGTGGCCAGCGACCTCTCGCTCACCCACGAGCACAACGGCTTTGTCCCCTCCGTCGCGCTGGACCGCTTCCAGACCTTTGCCAGCTCCACCAATGGCGACGAGGCAAGAATCATGCACCTGCCCAGCCTGCGCTACGATGTGCTCGACCGGCCGTTGTTCGCGTCGCCGCTCTACGGAGGCCTTGAATCGTCGCTCAGCTTCCTGAACCGTTCCGAACCCCACTTCCACGCCCGCAACGTGGGGCGCGTGGACTTCTACCCGCATATCTCGCTTCCGCTCGCGGCCGGCGGCTGGAGCGTGGTTCCCGAAGCCGCACTGCGCGACACCTTCTATTCCATCAGCCAGATCCCCGACCTCACCGGCGCCAGGAGCGGCACTCCTTCCATCAGCCACGACGCGCTCAACCGAGCCGACGTCGAGGCCTCCGTAGACATCCGCCCGCCGGCCATCGAGCGCGACTTTGCTCTCACGGGATGGAACCGGGAGTTGCGCCACGTCATTGAGCCGGAATTGACCTACCGCTATGTTGGCGGCATCGGCGCCCAGGCCCAGAATGTGCTCCTGATCGACACCACGGACATCGCCACCAACACCAGCGAAGTGGGCTACTCTCTCACTCAGCGCTTCTACCTCCGCCCCATCGTCCCGCGACGCTGCGCCCCTGAAGATGTGCTGCCTTCCGGCGAATGCCCATCCAAGCCGCGCGAGTGGGCCAGTTGGCAGATTGCTCAGAAGTTCTACATCGACCCCAACTTCGGCGGAGCGCTCATCTCCGATCGCCGGAACGTCTTCGACTCCACCCTGGACCTGACCGGCATCGCCTTCCTCACTGGCCCGCGCAACCTTGCGCCTGTCACCTCGCGTATGCGCTTTGAGGCCATCGACAATTTACGCGTCGAGTGGGATCTGGATTACGACGCCAAGAGCGGACGAATGGACGCGGACAACGTGTTTGCCGGCTACAGTTGGGGCCGCACCACCGCCGGCGTGGGCCATGCCTTGCTCAACGCCGTGGACGAAAACGGCAGCGCCGCCTCTACCATTCAGAGCCAGCAGTTGCAACCCTTTCTCGCCATCGGCAGGCCCAGCGGCGCCGGCTTCGACTTTGCCGCCAACGCCGGATACGACTTTGTCCTCGGCCAGTTGCAGTATGGAGGAGCGCAGGCAACTTATAACTGGAACTGCTGCGGCCTCACCTTCGGTTACCGCCGCTTCCAGCTAGGCTCAATCCGCGACGAGACCCAGTACCTCTACAGCTTCACTCTGGCCAACTTCGGTTCCGTCGGCGACATTCGCCGCTCCAACTCGGTCTTCCGCGACCCCACCCTGCCGCCCGCCTATTAGAGCCTGCCCATTCCCTTCACTCTTTGTCTCCCCCATGCGCCTTCTTCCTGGCGCAGGGGCAGGAATCCCCGGAGCCGCGCTTGCCTTTCTAGCTCTGGCGCGTCAACTGATTATCGCCATGCTGGTCGCCTGCCCCACCGGTTCGCATGGCCCCCGCTGGAGTATTCTTTCTTGAGAGGATTTCAACTTGTTTCGATTTCGTATTCTGGCTGCCTTGCTCACAATCTGCGTGACGGTGGGCTGTAAAGCCCAATCTGCCGCGCAACCCACGCTTGACCCGGTGCTCAGCCGTCGCGTCGAGGTCATGATCCGCTCTCAGTTCAATATTCCGCAGGACATCGACCTGACCCTGGGAGCACGCAAACCCAGCCTGATTGCCGGCTATGACACGCTGCCCGTCACGCTCACGCGCGGCCAGAAAACGCAAGCGATGGATTTCCTGATTTCCACGGACGGCAAGACCCTGGCCCGCCTGGAGACCTTCGACCTGGTCAAGGATCCCGCCTTGATGATCGACATTGCCGGCCGCCCCATCCGCGGAAATCCTGCTGCAAAGGTCACAGTCATCAACTTCGACGATCTGGAATGCCCCTACTGCGCCCGCATGCATCGGTCGCTCTTTCCCTCTACTCTCGATCGCTACAAGGACAAGGTCCGTTTCGTTTACAAAGACAATCCCCTTACCGAGCTGCACCCCTGGGCATTGCACGCCGCCGTGGACGCCAACTGCCTGGCCGCTCAAAGCGGCGACGTTTACTGGAGCTATGTCGATTACCTCCACGCCCACGGCGACGAGATCAGCGGTCCGGACCGCAACCCGGCAAAGAGCTTTGACGCTCTGAATCGCATTGCCCGTCAGGAGGGCGCGCTGGCCAGACTCGATGCTGGCAAGCTCGATGCCTGCCTGGCCGCGCAAGACGAGACCCAGGTGCGCGCCTCGATCCATGAAGCCGAGTCGCTCAAGCTGGACGGGGCTCCCGCGGTCTTCGTCGACGGCGAGCGCATTGACGGCGCCGTTCCCGAAGATCAGATATGGCTGGTCATCGATCGCGCCCTGAACGCCGCCGGCGTTGCTCCGCCGTTTGCTCCGGCCAGCCCGGCTCGACCTGCCGAAGCTGGAAAATAGGTTTTGGCGCCGCTATCGCCGCACCAGCCTGTGGATTTATCCTTGAATGCCGGAGCCTTTTGGTTCCGCAGGAGATATCAAGTTGCAAGCCGAATCGTTCTTCCCGACCCGTTTTCAGTTCGCCGTCCTCCTTCTCTTGAGCGGCGCGCTGTTGGCCCCTGTAGCCGGCTGCCATCGCTCACCTGCTCCTGATGTGATGGCCACCGTCAACGGCAAGGAGATCCTGCGCTCCGATTTGGAGAGAAAATACCACGACTACAGGCTCAGCCAGGGAGAGACTCAGCAGGAGCCTTCCGCCGAGCAAGCAGAAATCATTCGGCTTGGGGTCCTTCGCCAGATGATCGATGAGGAGATTTTGCAGCAGCGGGCTGCCAAGTTGAACGTCACTGCCTCCGACGAGGACGTCAACGAAAAGCTGACGGAGATGAAGGCGCCATGGACCCCAGAGCAGTTCAACGCGCAGCTTAAGCAGCGCGATCGGACGCTGGACGATCTCAAGCGCGACATCCGCAACGCCCTCACGCAGAACAAGCTGCTGAACAAGGAAATCGAGTCCAAGATAGACATTACGGAAGGGGAGATCGGGAGCTACTACAACAGCCACAAGGCCGACTTCAATTTGATTGAGCCGCGTTACAACCTTGCCAGGATTGTTGTCACCAACGCTCCTTCTCCGCAAGCCGCCAACCTCCAGAACAACAAAGCTAACGGCGACGCCGACGCAAAGAAGAAGATTCAGGCCCTGCACAGCAATCTGGAAAATGGCAACGATTTCGGCTCCGTGGCCATGAATTACTCAGAGGATAAGGACACGGCATCGAGCGGCGGCGACATGGGTTTTGTCTTCGAGTCGCAGCTGCGCACCGACCCCGATGTTTACAACGCCGTGGCCAAGCTCAAGCCTGGGCAGATCACAGATGTTCTTCCTGTGTACGACAGCGCCGCTCCTGGGCGTCATGTCATCGGTTACGCCATCTACAAGCTGATTTCCAAGGAGGCGGCAGGCCAGCGCGAATTGAACGACCCGAGGGTTCAGCAGGCCATTCACCAGTTGCTGCACCAGAACCATGTGCAGTTGCTCCAGAACGCCTACCTGGAAATGCTTCACGACGAGGCCAAGGTGCATAACTACCTTGCCGACGAGGTTCTCAAGGAAGGCGCGAAATAGAGCGCGTCGTTTTTCTTGATCGAACCGCGATAGAGCCGGCCAGCCAGGAGAAGTTTGCCGGCTTTCTTTCCGATCCCGGTTCTAACTTCGCGGCCTCGCCGAGATCTCGGGTTCCGGTGTAGAGAATCGTCCAGCCATGCAAAGCTTGACTTCACTTCGGCGCCGCCTCGATTCCTCGCGATTCCGGCCTTGCCGCGTGTCCTTCCAGCGTTATCCCGCCGGCAACCATCCCAAACGACCGTACGCTTCGCGCCTTGCGAAGAGGCTGTACGCCGCCGGCATAAAGCGACGGCCTCCGGAGATGCCGGAGGCCGTCGCTTTATGCCGGTAAGCAGTCTTATCTACTTCATGTTGCCGGACGAATCGATGGTGATGCCGCCCGGACCCTGGTTCTTCTTGTCTTCGTTTTCCTTGCGAGTGTGCATCGCCTTTTGGCGCCAGTCTTCCGCCGCTGCCACATCGGCTTTGCGGGCGGCCTCATCGCCGTAATCCACATCCGCCTTGCGCCGGTAGATCAGGTTGAGGTAAGCCATGGCGTCGTCATAATTGGGCCGGTTCGCCACCGCCTGGTTCAGATACTCCAGGCCTTCTTCAACCAGCGGCCCATTTTGCGCTTTAAGGGGCTCCATCACCTGCTTGGGAGCCTTGGCGTTGCCTTCGCCGTCGTCGGTCACGCCGGCCGGCGACAGCGCCGCAAGCGTATGCTCGTGGGCCTCGGTCCAGTCGATCACGCCAATTGTATAGGCAGCCTCGGGATCCTTCGGGTCCACGGCCAGCACCCTCTTCTGCCATACCCTGGCATCGTCGAACTTCTTGATGCTGAAATAAATGCCCGCAATCTGCTTCAAGCTGTTCACATCGCCCGGATCCTTGTCCAGAACCTCTTTGAAGATGTCGATCGCCTGCTGCGCGGTCTTCAGGTTGTCCGGCGTGTCCAGCCCAGGCACCACGTTCTGGGCCAGCGCGGTTGCCAGATAGCTCTTGGCCATGGGCAGCGCCGGATCGAGTTGCGTGGCCCTCTGGAAGTGACCGATGGCCTCTTCATATCGCTGGGCCTTGTAAGCATCCACACCCTTGTTCAACTGGTCGCGGGCTCTGAGTTTATCGCACCCGCTCATCGAAATCACCATGCCGGCCAAGGCAACCGCAAGTGCCGTAATACGTGCGGGTCCATTCATGTTCGTATCCTTCTCCTTC
>JBEKDH010000113.1:0-15039 GCA_050014455.1 Occallatibacter sp. | reverse complement strand
CAAATCGGTCAGGAAGAAACTGCTCGGCGGAAGTTCAAGAGAATCCATCAACCTGGTTTGCAAGCCCTCAAAAAGAAGCCGGCCGTCAGCGCCCTGCATGGCCCAGACCGGCAGGAAATAGTAGCTGAGACCCAAAGGGATCCGGGCCAGATTGAAAAGGCCATAGAGGCGCATCCGCGCCATCCGGTCCGGAAAACTGCGGAATTCGAGGTAGGCCGTGTAGTCGGCGAATATCGTGGGCCTTCCCCACCGGCAATAGTTGACCGTGCCGACGGCGATGAGGAAGGCGGCAAGGATCGCGGCGGGGATGAGAAGCCGGCGCGTGAAGACGGAGCGCCCCGCGCGAAGTTCCTCCGCCAGCAGCACCAGCAGCAGCAACCCCAAGGCTGCGTACAGCCCCATGCCGGTCGATACGCGCGTGAGCAAGGCCATGCCGGCCGACAATGCCATCCACGAAAGTGCGGCCGCAGTGAACTGGCCGCTCACCAGGCCTTTTACCGCAAAGTAGACAAAGGCCGCGGCGAAGGCGACCGCCCAGAAGACCACCTCCTGAAAGATGGAGGCCTTGAGGTAGCCCACTTCGGCGCCCCCCAGAACGATGTAAGCCAGCATGAGGCCAAAAGCCCATTCGGAGCCAGGAGCGAAGCCGGAATGGCGCCGAAGGAAGAGCACGATTCGAATCTTCATCACGCCGGCGAGACAGACGGCAGCGAGGCAGGACCACCTGGTGACGTCCAGATCGAGTCGATGGAACAGAAGAAGCGGCAGCCGGAGGATGGCGCAGGTGATGCCAAAATACGAGTAAACATGCCCCTTGCGCAGAAATCCTTCCGTGCCGATGGTATTTGGATCGACATCGAACTGCCCATGCACAAGGTGATCGAGCATGCTGTTGAAGGTTCGATTCACCTGCCAAACCGGCGGGCGCAGCCTGGCATTGCACAGGATGACGCCGTAAAGGAGGACCATGAAGGCAAGCAGGACGCACTGTAGCCAGCGGTCGTTGAGAGATAGTCTGCGAACAGCATCCTGTAGTTTCATGGGTCAAGGCTCTGGGTTTGAAATCCCGGAAGTGGATTCATCCCCTGGCGGTAGCTCCAGGCGTGAGCGTCCTGATTCCGGGACAGTAGTCCAGAACCAAGTTGCAGACTGTTTCGCAGGCGGCAGTTCTTGACAGGTTCCGATGAGCGACCTCGATCGGCGCCAGAGGTTCGCTGAGCGAGAATCCCGAGTCCATGAAGGATCGATGATGCGGGGGAGCCAGCTGCTCCAATCCGGTCCGCGCCTCAATTCTTCTCCCCGGTTCGGGGAATGCGGAAGGCTCGTGATTCATCTCCTCATGTTGCCTAAGGAAGAGGGGAAACTTGTCTGAATTTGGAAGCAGGTTGGACCGCCAAATCCAGCACCATGCCCACCATGACCGCGATGAGCGCGACGTAGGGAACGTGGTGGCGCGCACCGCCCTGAAAGATGCTTTCGATCACCCACTCGTAAAGCAGTGGCAAAAACAACACGCCATACCACAACCGCCAATTCTCAACCATGAACAAAAGCGGAAACCCCAGGAGCAACACCGCCCACAAGGCCAGCCAAAACAGGTTGGAGATCGCCTTGGCAGGAGCATATAGAGTGCTCGATAAAGAAAGGTCTCGCTTCAAGGTTTCAAAGACGCCCATGGCGTCATCCCCAAGGTAAACGACCTGCTTCTTTACCATCAGGGCAGCAAATGCTCCAGGGTGATGCAGGATCCAGTCACCTGCCAGCTTGTAACCCAGCTTATCCGCCGCGAATTCGTCCTGGGGAAGGTCGACCTCTCCGACCTCCTGATAACCCGAATTGATGAAAGGGTCGGCCATGGGGTTGTTGGCGAGATAAAAGACCGGTCCGCCATTTGTGGAAATGAGCACCATGCGATGAAGGACCAGATAGTTTCGATAAGTCCATGGCAAAACCGCCGCAAGCACAGCAAAGGAAAAGACCGCGGTTCGCCCGGCGGCTCTCAGGAAGCCCCCGCCGCGCAGCATCTCGATCCCGAAAATAACCATCGGAAAAAGCAAGAACGCCGGCTGGGTCAGCGCGGCGAAGCCCATGATAAGGCCCGCGGCGATCACGTAGCCCCAATGGATTCGGGCGCCGCGCGGGCTGGTCCCCGAATCGGATGCAATCAAGTAGAAAAACAGCGCAGCCGGTACCAGGGCGGCAAGAAGAGTCTCCTTTGAATTGACTCCGCGAGGGGGAAATAACAGGGCCAGACGGCAACCAGCATGGGAGCTATGCGGGCTGCAAGGCCACCTTGAATGCGGCTGGCGATGGCATAAGTCAAGAGATAGGTTGCGGTGAACAAGAGCATGGCGCAAAGGGTGGTGACCCATGGATGCGACCCGAAGACCATGAAAAACGGAACCAGGAACAAGGAGAGACCGGGTGGATTGAAGACGCTGGCGCTGGCCTGCCCATGGGCCATCCTTGCCGCCACTTCATAATAGACCAAGTTGTCCGATTGGAGCGGTAAGGGAAATCGCAGCGCCCAGACCAGCCGCAGGGCCAAGCCAACGATCAGCCAGAAACCGAGCCACGCCTTGTTCCCTACCGACGGGGCGCGCAGCAGAAAGCCCAGCGCCCGCAGGACCGGTTGGCGGAATATGAAGCAGACGCCAATGGCCGCAAGGACGCAGAGGGCTCCAATCCATGCCTCGAAGGCCGGTCGGCGGAGAAGAGAAATGCTGCGATAGGGCAGGGAAAAGAGCGTTTCGGCGCAAAGCAGCACAAAGGCACTCTGGGCCAGACGGAACCATCCGTTCGCGCCTCTTCTCGCCTTCCCCCAATCGCTTGGAGAGTCGACGTTACGACGATCAGGACTTACCATTCAACGATTCCCTCACTTCTTCAATCGGGTCCATGGCAAGAAGGCTGCGCCGACTGAGTTACAGCAAGGCAACATCCTCGGCCAACGCCCAATCATAACGCAGACGGCTTGCTACGGCACAGCAATGCCGATGCCGCAGCGGCTTTCGATCTCAGCGTAGCTGAGGCGCAGCCGCTCGGCGTCCTGCGTGTCGTAGTACTGCGGATCGGGGCGCCACCGCAGCGTGGCGATATCCTCGGTCCATTCATCTCCGCTCGAAAGCGCGTGCTCTTTCAAGACCTGGTTCAAGATCCTGGAGCTGGCGACACAGTCAACTCCATTCTCCATCACCCATTTGCGAGGCTCATATTGCGCCGAGGATTCGACGAAGTCTCTCAGTTGCGCGGCCAGATTATTGTGCTTGAGCAGACGGCCGGTGCGGTCGTTGATGAAGACCCGCGACCCCATCTCCGCGTCCTCGTAAACGGCGACGGGCGTGTTGGCAAACATGGATTCCACAACAACGACACAGGAGCCTTCGCGCCGGGAAAGTACGAGACTGGTTCTGGCCCGCGCCATAAGTTCCTGCAATTCCTGGTAGGGTACGTCCTGGCGAATTTCGAAGCGGTCGCGTACGCCAAAGGCCGCGGCCTCGCTGAGCACGGTCTCTTTGGTGCGGCCGCGTTCGTTCTGGCCGACGAGCAGGATCCGGTAGTCGTGCGGAAGGTTGCGCAGCGCCGCGAAAAACGCATGGTGACGCTTGAATTTGCCGAAGTTCGCCACCATGAGAATGTCGATGTCTTTCTCTGCCGCGGCAACTGCCGCGTACTTGCGCGGGTCGAACCAGCTGGACGCATAGAGCGGCACCATCCTGTACCGGTCGCTGATGCGCGGGAAAATGTCGAGGTCGCGCGGGTTGCTGATGAGGCAGAAGATCGGGTCCGGGTAGAGGCGAGGGAAGAGATAAGAGGCGATCGAGTGCGGCGGCGACCAACTCGGGGAGAGCACCAGAGTGTAGCGCTCGGCGAACTGGCGCAGGTTCCTGGCCTTGGCCAGACGCGCCATCTGGTTGTCGAAGGAGACGAAGACGACGCCCTTTTCGCGCTCGCTCACATAGCGCTTTAAGACAATTGCCTTTTGAACGCGATCGAATCCGAAGTCGGAAAGAAACTCGGACCAGGGAATATGTTCAGGGTCGATGGCGGGAAGCTGGCGGGCGATGGCAGCCTCCGCTCTGACCATCATCGAACTGGTGGCGGCAAGACGCGCCGCCTGACACAGCCCATGGATGATGCGAGCCGCCTCAACGGTGTTCGCGGCCTGTGCCGCCGGTGTCTTCAAGAGAGTTGTGGTGGCAAGCAGGTTGCGGACGACCGGGTTATACCGGATCGTATCTTCGGCTTGAATCCTCAGTCTCTTGAGCATGGAAGGCATTGCGTAATCCTGGCTAGACAATACTTCCTGTCGCGGAGTTGTCTTTAAGGGCGAGCTTGGTGAGATCGAGGATGGCCAGGCCGCTGGCTGCTATCTGAGCCTGAGCCGCGGCCGTTGGCTTTTGCGCAATCACCAGCGTGTCGGAGGACGCGATCAGGCTATCGAGGTTCCGCGTCAGAAGCCTGCCTATGTGAGGCAGGGCTGAGACGACAAAACTGAGATTGCTGCCGTATATCTCGTCGAGCTGAATGTGCGGGTCGAATATTCTTACGGCCCTGCCCTTGCCGATCAGATGCTCGATGATTGCAATCACCGGGCTTTCGCGAAGGTCGTCGGTATCTTCCTTGAAGGCCAGGCCGAAGATGCCAACGCGGTTGCCCGGCAAATCGAGCACCTGGTGAATGCTGCGCTTGAGATGCTCGTCGTTGGAGGGCAGCACCGACTCCAGCAGTGGCAGCTTCAGATCGAGCCTCAAGGCGCGGAAGGTGAGGGCGCGCAGATCCTTGGGCAGGCACGATCCGCCAAATGCGAAGCCCGGCTTGAGATAAGCCGGGGAGATATTCAGCTTCGTATCCCGGCACATGGTGGCCATCACCTGGTCGGGGTTGACGCCAAGGCTCAGGGCGAGCGAACCAATCTCGTTTGCAAAACCGATCTTCAGCGCGTGAAAGGCATTGCAGGCGTATTTGATCATTTCGGCTGTGCGCAGCGAGACGATGGAGACCTCGCCGGGAAGGCCGGCATACAAGCCAGCCACCGTCTGCGCGGCCTCGTCGGTGCTCCCGCCCACAACCAGCAGAGACGGCTCCATGAAGTCCTTGATCGCGGTGCCTTCCCTCAGGAATTCAGGATTGGAGACGATGTCCACATCCTCTCTGTGGGCGAAGACGGTCTCAAGAAGACTCTCGCAGGTTCCTGGGAACACCGTGCTGCGAACGGTGACGATGAGGCGCTTGGTTCTGGGCCTGAGCAAGGCGGCGATGTCGTCGCACACCCGGCGCAAATGACTGAGGTCAATGTTCCCATTTGCCTGCGAGGGAGTGCCGACGCAAAGCATCGCCACATCCGCCGCATCGAGAGCCTCTTCATCGAGAACCCCCGCATGCAGCCGGCCATTGGCAACGTTTCTTTGGATAAGGGCATCCAGCCCGGCCTCAAAGAACGGCGACTTCGCTCCTCGAACGGCTTCCACCTTATTGAGATCGCGGTCTACCCCAAGTACGCTGTGGCCAATCTCGGCAAAGCACGCGGCGCTTACACAGCCGACGTATCCAAGACCAATCACAACTACGTTCTTTTCGCTTTTCATGCCGTTCGACCAGGCCTCATTTGAGGGTAGTTTATCATGGGCTTGTGGATGCCGATAAGGCCGTTGATCCCCAATGCTCTGGCAGGGAGTCAGATCGCAACAATGAAGATTCTTTGGATTTGCCCGTTTTTCCTGCACCCCACCGATCGCGGGGCTCAGATTCGCACCCTCGGCACGCTGAAACAACTGAACAAACGGCATGAGATCCACTACGCCGCGCTCAACGATCCCACGAATCTTGAGGGCCCTCGCCGCAGTACGGAATACTCGACCCGCCATTTTTCAGTGGAACACGCCGCGCCCCGTAGAAGGTCTCTTCGATTCCTTCCCCAGCTTGCGGGCAGCTTTCTAAGCTCCATGCCGCTGGCTGTCTCGCGCTATAACTCAAGAAAGTTCAAGGAAACGATTGCCGCGCTGATTGCGGAGGAGAATTACGATGCGATCGTATGCGACTTTCTCGCGGCGGTTCCGAACATTCCGGATTTGGGACAGTGCGTTCTCTTTCAACACGATGTACTCACGACAATCTGGCAACGGCACGTCGAGCAGAACAGCTCTCCGTTGAAGAAGCTCTTCTTTAGAATGCAGGCCAGAAAGATGGAGGCTTATGAGAGGAAGATCAGCCGGGCGGTGAAGCATGTGATCGCGGTTTCAGATATCGACGCTGCGACGATCAAGCGCATGTTTGGAATCGAGACAGTCACCAGCGTTCCGACCGGCGTCGATGTGGAATACTTTGCCCCTCGCGGTGACGCTCCTCCCGTGGCGGACATCGTCTTCTGCGCATCGATGGATTCGCTGCCCAACGTGGATGCGGTCGAGTATTTCCTCTCCGAAGTCTTCCCGCTCATCCGCGAGCGCGTGCCCGGCGCGACCTTCTGCATCGCAGGACGCTCGCCGGACGCCAGGGTGCTCAAGGCAGCACAGGGGCTCGCGGGCGTATCCGTCACCGGCACGGTCAAAGATATGCGGCCTTATCTCTGGGGATCGAAGATTTCAATCGTGCCCATCCGCATCGGCTCTGGAACCCGATTGAAGATTTATGAGTGCATGGCCGCGGGAATCCCGGTCGTCTCCACCACTGTGGGCGCGGAAGGGCTGACCTATACGGACGGCGAGGACATTGTCATAGCCGACGATCCTCGCAGTTTTGCTGAAGCCTGTGTTCGCTTGCTTACCGAGGATGAGGCTCGGCGCGCAATCGCCAGCAGCGCGCTGGAGCGCGCGCGGAGGGAAATCTCATGGGAAGCTGTCAGCTGGGACTTCGAGGCAATTCTCGAGCGCAATCGGTTGCTGCCCGTTTGAACTGTGGCGCGGGCAATCCTTGGATGGAACGCCGGGAACGGAATCGTCACCGCTGCGGTAGTATCATCGTTCTATACCGATTCGCCAGTTTTCTTCTTTGCCGGGCTTGAGGTTTGTCTCTGCTGCCATGAAAGAATCTAGAGTTGGAATTATCGGCGCTGGATACGTCAGCGCACACCATCTTCGCGCCCTCAAGGCGCTTTCTTCCGTTCAAGTTGTGGGGATAGCCGACCTCGATTTGGGCAGGGCGAAGGATGTGGCCAGGGCATTCAAGCTGCCCAACACTTACGGGAGCGTGGAAGAGTTGCTGGCGAGCGGCGTGGATGTGGTGCACGTGCTTACGCCACCCGCTTCGCACGCGATGCTCGCCATTCAGGCTCTGCGGGCCGGCGCGCATGTGCTGGTTGAAAAGCCGATGGCGGAGACAGTGGAGCAGTGCGACCGGATGATCGCAGCCGCGAGCGCCAGCGGCCGCACCCTGGGCGTGGTTCACTCTGCCAGGCTTGACCCGATTGTGCTGCGCGGCGTGGAAGTCGTTCGCGGCGGCGGCATAGGCGCGGTCCTCTCCATCGACTTTCATCGCAGCTCCGATTATCCGGCCTGGCCGGGAGGAGGCAAGCTCCCGCCGCAGTATCGCAAGGGCTCCTATCCCTTTCAGGATCTCGGCGTGCATGGCCTTGCCATAGCGGAAGCGTTTTTGGGCCAGGTCAAGTCGGCCGAAATCGATTTTCGCTCTACCGGGCTTGACACCAATCTGATGTTCGATGAATGGACGGCCACAGTTGACTGCGAGCGCGGCCAGGGCCGCCTGTACTTCTCGTGGAACGTCCGCCCCATCCGGAGCCAGGTAATCGTGCATGGCACGCGCGGTGTTCTGCAGATTGATTGCTTTCTGCAGACTTGCTACGTTACCAGGCTGCTTCCCGGCCCGAAGTTTGCTTCTCCCGTAATCTGCACCATGCGCAACGCTGCCGCGAGCCTTTACGAGGTGCCGCGCAATGTGCTGCGCTTCATCACCGGGCGTCTGCCCGGCGCGCCTGGAATCCACAGGAATGTCCATGACTTCTACGCTGCCCTGGATCAAGGCACGGCGGCGCCGGTGACCCCCGAGGAGGGCCGGCGGCTGGTGAGCGCAATGGCGCCGGCGTGTGAGGAAGCCGACCGGCGGCGCGACGCCGTCCGGCAGGCGCAATTGGCGCCGCGCGCCCCGGCCGATGTTCTGGTCACCGGCGCAGGCGGCTTTCTCGGCTCCGCTTTGTTGCGCCACCTGGTTCAAGAGGGCGCCAAGGTGCGAGCCGGTGTTCGGCGAATTCCCAAGGATGTGCTACCGGGGGTCGACTATGTTGCAGGCGACCTTGGCGACCCTGAGTATGTCGATTCTCTCGTCGCGGGAGTGGGCACCGTCTTTCATGTGGGAGCTGCGATGAAAGGCAGCCCGGCGGACTTCCGTCGAGGCACAGTCGCCGGAACCGCCAACGTGATTGACGCTTGCCTCCGGCACAGCGTGCGTCGCGTCGTTTACGTCAGCTCGTTGAGCGTGCTGGAACACGCCGTTCGCCATGCCGGCAAAGTGACCGAAACCTGGCCGCTGGAACCTCACGCCGAGCTGCGCGGGGCCTATACGCAAACCAAGCTTGAGGCCGAAAAGATGGTGTTGGCGGCGGCCCAGGATCGCGGCTTGCCCGCATGCGTGATCCGTCCGGGGGTAATCTTTGGCCCCGGGGTTGAACCCAGCAGCCCGGCCGGCAGCTTTGCCATGTTCGGTCGCTGGATTGTTGTAGGAAATGGTTCCCTGCCGCTGCCGCTCGCCTATGTGGACGACGTTGTGGATGCGCTTTTGCTTGGCTCATCGAGGCCCGGCCTGGAGGGGAAGCTCGTCAACCTGGTTGACCCGGCTGGGGTTACGCAACGGCAGTTCATCCGCATGGCGCGAGCCGCCAGGCCGGAGATCAAAGCCTCCTACGTTTCCAAGGCTGTGTTGATGACGGCGGCAGTTGGAATCGAGGCGCTCGGACGCCTGCTCAAGCGCAATGTTCCTCTGTCCAGATATCGCATCCGCTCCATTCGCCCGCTCTCCGGCTTCGATCAGACCGCGGCGCGAGAGCAGTTGGGATGGACGCCACGGGTGGGTGTCGCCGAGGGCTTGCGGCGGACGTTCGCGCCATCCCAGGCGATTCAGGCCTCCTCACCGCCGCAGTGATCGGATTTCGAGAGGATCCATGCTCAAAATCGCCGTCGTCACGCGCTATTTTCCCAGCTCGGCGGAGCCCTGGCAGGGCCGGTCGGCTTATCAGACGCTGCGCGTGATTGCCCGCGAGGCCGACGTGCACGTCTTTTATCCCAACGCCGCGTATCCCTCCTGGCTCAGGCCGCGGACCCGGAGCTATGACAAGCTCGACGCTTCCTTCAGCCCGCCGGATGTGAAGGCGAGCTACCACGACTATTTCGCCCTGCCTCTGGTTTCGCGGCCGATGAACGGCTGGACGGCCGCCCGGACGCTGCTGCCTCGCGTGCGCGGCTTTGCTCCCGATCTCATCTTCAGTTGCTTCCTTTACCCCGACGGGTATGCCGCTCTCAAAATCGGCAAACTTCTCTCCGTCCCGGTCGTGGCCATGAGCATCGGCTCCGACATTAACCGGATCGGCGATCCCGTCTCCGCCTGGCACACGCGCACGGTTCTGCGTGAAGCCGATTCAGTCGTTACCGTCAGCGGCGACCTGCGCGCGAAGGCCGTGGCCATGGGCGCTTCGCCGCAGAAGGCCCGCGCCATCGTCAACGGCTGCGACCTCTCTGTCTTCCACGTCAAGGACCGCCTTGAGGCGCGCCAGAAGCTGCGCATCGATCCCGCGGCGGAGGCCGTGATTTACATTGGGCGCATGGACGTGAAAAAGGGTCTGCGGGAACTGGTTGAAGCGGCTGCTTCGCTGCATTTCGAGCGCCCCAATTTGCGCGTCTATCTAGTAGGCGAGGGGCCGGACAGGCCTCTGATCGAGAGCGCCATTCGGGCCAGAAACGCTGCCAGCTATGTTCACGCGCTGCCCGGTTGCGCAGCGGACGATGTTGCCATCTGGATGGCGGCCGCCGACCTGGTAACCCTGCCAAGTTACATGGAAGGCTGCCCCAATGTGGTTCTGGAGGCGCTTGCTTGTGGGCGTCCCGTTGTAGCTACAAATGTAGGTGGCATCCCAGAAATCCTGAATGACGCGTGCGGAAGCCTCGTTCCCCCTCGCGATCCGGCTGCGCTGGCTCGCGCCCTGGCATCGGTCCTGGACCAAAGCTGGGACGCTGCCACCATCTCAGCGCATGGGAGTCGAAGCTGGAGCACCGTCGCGGCAGAACTCATGGAGATCTTCGCATCGCTCACATCCAAACAGCAGGGGGCTGCGCGTGTCCCTTAATCCGCGGCTGGCTGTGTGCTCCCTCGGCCGCGCAGGAGTGGCAAGGCCGTTCAAGCGAGGGGCATGTTGCGCGAGGCCTACGGCGCACCGATCTTTCGGATTGCATCCTCTGGCGCTCCTGGACCAAGAATCTGCCGCACCGCCTCTTCCAGAACTTCGTCCCGGCCGGCCCGAATGCCATCGATGGTCGGCACGACCGTCTTGTCGGGAACGATGCCGATCTGCTGGGTAGGTCTGCCGTCGGGATAAAAGACGCCAAGGCCGCTGATTCCCGTGTTGAGGCCGCCTGGCAATAAAATGTTCGTGTAATTGCCGTCGGCCCCGGCCGTGGTGCTGCCGATGACCATTGCATGAGGCGAGGCGCGTAGAGCCATCGCCGTAAATTCGGCCTGACTTTGGGAAATCTCGTCGACAAGAATTATAACTTTGCCTGCATATTGAGGCGAAGCCGGTGTGATCCGCACCGGCGCGTCCCAATGGAACGCCCCCGGATTCGTCAAGTCGCCGACAGTAAACTTGACAAAGGGCATTGGCTGCTCGATCAAATGCGAACCGAGAGCATAGGGGACAAACTCCGAGGGGTAGTTGCGAATGTCTACGATAAGTCCTTGGGTCTTTGCCGCAAGCTGAAGATAGCGATCTATATCGGCGACCTTTACCGAAGATAGCTTAAGATAGGCTACCCGATCGGAGAGCAGGCGGAAGGTATTTCCGGGCAGATCATGGGTATAACGAATGCCGGTCATCCCTGCGGCGGGAATGCGATTCGACTTGACGGTGACAGTTTCTGACCCTCGAAGAAGGCTAACCGTCGCTGGACCGCAAGCGCCGTTGGTCATGTTCTGGGCGATGTCGCGCAGGCGGGCGGCCTGATTGGAGTCAGCGTAGTACGGAGACCAAGCCTGCACAAGCTTATCGACTGGCTGCCCATCGAGTTCGGTTATCACGTCGCCCATCTTGAAACCGGCAGCCGCCGTCGCATCCGTGGAAGCGAGGCTATAAATGACGGGGCTCTGGCCGACAAATCGCAGGTTGACCGGAAGCCGGCACTCTCCCACCGGAGGCCTTACCCGCAACGAACTCCACAAATTGGCATGTGTGTCGTGGTCCTGCGCGATCAGCGCCATCAACTGAAGCTGATACTCGTCCGAGGTCTTGGCCAGCGCCATACGGGGCAGGAACTCGCGCAGCACTCCATCCCAATCTTCTCCGACGATATTCCGGTTCGGAGACCAATACTCGACGATATTCCAGAAGCGATACAGCGCGAGAATCTGGAAACCGGCGTCGGGAAACCGGATAGTAAAATAGGTTCGCTCGTGGTCGAAAGAAGGGTTCTTGGTCACGGGGACGAGCGAAACATAGAATTGCTTGCCGGCCGGCCTGTTTCGCTGAATGAATTGCAGCGCCTTAGCCAGGTCCTTCCCCAGAAGTGTCTCGTCGGCCGTCCAGGCAAGATCCGGGCCGAGCTGAAGTTCACTTGCATCCAATGTCGCGCAGGGGTCGCACGGTTGCACCGCGCCCAGGCCACCGATCCACTTGAGCAAAACACCTTGCGCTGCGGCGCGATCGGGCGCGGCGATGACCGCGGGCATAACTCGGAAGAGTTCGTAGTCCCATTGAAACTGCCCTGTTGTAACCTGGGGGTGGTGATACTTCAGGTATCCCCAGACTCTTCCCAGCAGAGCCAGGTTGTCGATCTGGGTTGGCGTCAAACTGGAAAGGACGATTCCCGAGCCCCCGTCAAACTGATGGTCGCGATTCATCGCTGTAAGAGGGTTGTCGGCTTTTGGGGCCTGGGAGGCAGGTTTGCCATCCACCAGTAACTGCAAACCCTCGACCCACGCCTTCCCGGTTCCTGAAATGAGCGCACCGACCAAAAGCTGTTGTCCGCCGGGCTCCAAGGGCAGGTTGACAGAGACCTCGGACCAGTCGTTGGTTCCCGTGAGTCTTCGAGTTTGCAGATCCACGAACACAACCGTCTCCCCATCCTTCTCCTCGCGCATCCACAGCGTCGCATAGCCCGAGACATCTTCTGTGCGGACGAAGCCGCGCAATTCGACGGTACTGCCGGAAAACCCGATCGGCAGCACTTTGGTAAGAGACGAGGAGGAGCCGGGACTATCCGCCTTGCGCTCGATCCGGACCGAGAGCGGGCCGGTATGCACAACCTTGTCGTCGACCAGAACGGTCCCGGCCGGGTCGGCTAACCATCCCTCGGGAGCGCTTCCGGCCGGGCCGGCATCGAAGCTCAGAACGGGATCGGTGACGGATGCGGCGGCAGGAGCCTTGGAGTCAGCGGATTGAGCGAAGGATGGAATCGCGAGAATTCCGAAAAGAGTCAGGAACAGAACGCGTCGCATGACCCAATGGTAGCCCGTCTCAATGAGCATTTTCCCTCCGAATTTCGGCCAGTTACGGCCAACCTGGCGATTTGACCTTCAAAAATGAAAAAGGTCCCGTTCGAACGTGAATCTTCGCTGTGCTCCCAGACGCAAAAAGGCCCTCCCGAAAGGGAGAGCCTCTCCTGCAAAAGAATCCAGCCGCGGCCTAAGCCACGACCTCGATCCCCATCGATCGCGCGGTGCCTTTGATGCTCTTCACCGCCGCATCCACCGAGGCCGCGTTCAGATCCGGCATCTTTTGCGTAGCGATCTCGCGCACCTGCTTCTCGGTCAGCTTGCCGACCTTCTCCTTGTTGGGCGTGCCCGAGCCCTTGGCGACCCCGGCCGCCTTCTTCAGCAGAACCGCCGCCGGAGGCGTCTTGGTTACAAAGCTGAAGCTGCGATCGCCGTAAACCGTGATGACGACCGGAATGATCAGCCCGGCCATCTCCTTGTTCTGCGTGCGCGCGTTGAACTGCTTGCAGAACTCCATGATATTAACCTGCGCCTGACCCAGCGCCGGACCCACCGGCGGCGCGGGCGTGGCCTTCGCGGCCTCGATCTGCAGCTTCACATAGCCGGTAATCTTCTTCGGAGGTGCCATGTTTCGATTCCTTCGGAATCAGCTTCTAGCTCCTAGCTTCAAGCTACCGGCTGGTTCTTGCTTCCTTTGAAGCAGTGTTTGAATTTTGGTGTTAACGCCGCAGCGTTCGCTCGCAACCGGAGCCCGCTAGGTGGGCAGGCCGGCTAGAAGCTGAAAGCTAGTAGCTAGCAGCTATCAACTACTCAATCTTTTCCACCTTGCCAAACTCCAGCTCGACCGGGGTCGACCGCCCGAAGATGGTCACCATGACCTTCATCGTCTCGCGATCTTCGTTGATCTCGTCCACCACGCCGTTGAAGTTGGCAAACGGCCCGTCCGTAATCCGGACTTGCTCGCTCTTTTCAAACTTGATCTTCAGCCGCGGCTTATCCTTGGCCGTCTCGGAACGGAAGAGTATCGAGCTTACCTCTTCCTCCGACAAGGCCACCGGCTTGTCGCCCGTGCCCAGAAAGCCCGTCACCTTCGGCGTATCTTTCAACACGTGCCAAAGATGGTTGTCCAGTTCCATCTCCACCAGCACATAACCGGGCAGGAACACCCGCTCCACGGTGCGCTTTTTGCCGTTGACTATCTCAGTCACCGGCTCGGTGGGTATCATCACGCGGCCCACCCGGTCCTTCAGTCCGAAGGCCTGAACGCGGCTCTCGATCGACTCGCGCACCTTGCGCTCGAAGCCCGAGTAGGCGTGCAGAATATACCACTTGAAGTTCTCGTTGCGCTCCGGCGGAGGCGGCGTCTGCCCGGCGGGTTGTACCAACTCATCTGTCATCTTGCTCTCGTTTCGCGGCTGCACTTACTCCTACATTCCGCCCAGTCTTTTCAGTAACCGGTCCAGTCCCAAGCCGAAGATCCAATCCACTACAAAGAAGAATAACCCGAAGATGAAGACCGCAACGATCACCACCGTCGTGGTCGCCTCCACTTCCTTGCGGGAGGGCGTCACCACCTTGCGCATCTCGCCGCGGACATCGCTCAGAAAGCGCGTCAGATCCTTCCAGCCGCCGACCGTCTGCTCGACCGCTCTCTCGATCGCATTCGGTGTCGCATTCGACCCCGGCCGCTTCACGGGCGATAGCTTGACCGGCGCCGGCCGCTTTTCTCCGTTCACCGTTGTTACTTTCGTTGCCATGCTTCCGATCCTTCGCGTCCAGCGTCCTGCTGGCCGCATCCATCTTTCATCCTTGCGCAATCTGGCAGGGGCGGAGGGATTCGAACCCCCAAGTTCGGTTTTGGAGACCGACAGTTTAACCGTTGAGCTTACGCCCCTAAAAACAGTGATCAGTTGTCAGTGAACAGTGATCAGTCTTACTCTGCGGGTCGAAGCTCATGTGCCTCCCCCGCCGATATTCTGACTGACCACTGACAACTGACCACTGATAACTGCCGTAATTACTTCGTTTCCTTGTGCGGCTGGTGCTTGCGGCAGCGGTTACAGAACTTCTTGAACTCCAGGCGGCCTGTGGTCGTCTTCTTGTTCTTCGTCGTCGAGTAATTCCGCTCCTTGCACTCCGTACACTGCAATGTGACAATTTCCCGCATCTTCAAACCCTTTCAACTCCAGTGAACAAGTGAAGAAGTGAACGAGTGAATCGACAATACCTCTTGTTCACTCATTCACCCATTCACTTCGTCACTGCCTTACTTGATAATCTCGCTCACCGTGCCCGCGCCCACCGTGCGGCCGCCCTCGCGGATCGCAAACCTCAGGCCCTTTTCGAGAGCTACCGGCGTAATCAGCTCCACCGTCAACTGCACGTTGT
>JBEKDH010000112.1:0-14049 GCA_050014455.1 Occallatibacter sp. | reverse complement strand
GGAGAGCGCTCCGGTCGTCCTCTTCAATCACGGCTGGGGCGCCATGGAACCCAAGGTCTACGGGGCCTGGATCGACCACATCGTCAAGCGCGGCAATATCGTTGTTTATCCCGTTTATCAGGCCAGCTTGCGCACCCCCATTCGCGATTTCACTTCCAACGCCGCCGCGGGCATTCGCTCGGCCATCGACACGCTGCAATCGGAACCCGGCCACGTGAGGCCCCAACTGGACAAGGTTGCCGTGGTCGGCCACTCGATGGGCGGCGTGATCGCAGCCAACCTTGGGGCGGAATGGAAGAAGCTTGGCATTCCTCAACCCAGCGCTGTGATGTGCGTGGAACCGGGCAAGACCTGGACGGCGTCCGCATTGACTTCAGTGAAGCTGGCCAACATGAGCCTGATCGGCAAGGACACGCTGCTCCTTGCCGTCGCTGGAGATCGCGACCGCCTGGTTAAGGACGTCGATGCAAAGCGCATCTTCAAGGAATCGACGAACGTCCTGCCGCAGAACAAGAACTACGTCGTTCTGATTTCTGACGAGCACGGTTCACCACCGCTCATTGCCAATCATGCGGCGCCGGTGGCATTCAATCCCATCTACACCGATTCTTCCGTCGCAAGCGGCCTGGGCAAGCGGCTCCGCGCGCGGATGGAGGAGCGAAGCCAGGACTCGGGCGACGACTCGCTCGATTTGACTGAGATTGAAGGAAACAGCATCGACGCGCTCGACATCTACGGAACCTGGAAGCTCTTTGACGGTCTCGCCGATGCCGCGTTCTACGGCCGTAACCGCGAGTATGCTCTGGGAGACACGCCCCCGCAGCGCTTCATGGGCAACTGGAGCGACGGCACGCCGGTCAAGGAGTTGCAGGTGACCGAAGCGCCGTAAAGTCCGCGCGGGGTTCTCCGCCCAGAGTTGCTCCGTCACGGCTGGTTGTAATAGCCGGTGTTGGTCCGCATCACCAGCCCCGGCTTGTCGATTTGCACCTTCAGGTCGTGGTACTCATTGGGCTTATCCGCGCGGGGAGGATCGAACGAGAGGGTGTAAAATGCTCCGGCGTCCTCGGCGCAGCTGTCGATCTGGCCGGCAAGATCGTTATCCGGACCCAGCACGCGCCCGCCGCTTTGCGTGGCAAGCACCCGCAGAGCCAGGTTGGAAGGAACGGCCTTGTCCGGCGACTTCACCCCCTTTAGAAAATCCCCATAGAGCAGTGTGGAGGGACCGGGCTCTGAAAAGGAAACGCTGCACAGGGAGATTCGCGCCTCGCGCAGACCGGTGGATAACTGAACGATCGAATCGAAATAATTCTGTTCTACCTTGGATGAGAGATCGACCCTGCGGTTGTCGAGCATCGGCCAGCCATGGCCTGCCCAGATCAGCAACTTCCTACCCGGCTTCTTCGCTTCGGCCTGCGCGATCGCCGTCAGCGCCTGGATCGATAGCGCAAGGTGTTGGATGTCGTCGTAGTTTCTTCCCGACCGGCTGCTGGCGAGCGCGTCGCTGTCGGCCCGATTGAGTTCCGCGACCAGGGCGCTCCCATCCGTGGAAGGCAGGCGCCGGACATTCACACCCTCGCTTGTAAACCAGAAGATCGATACCGGCTGGGCGAGATGGCCGCCCTTCTGCCGCAGGAACTTCTCGAACTCCTGGCGCACGAAGGCGACGCGGAAGATGGGCAGATTCACCGTATCGATCAGCAGGATGATTTCAACCGGCGGGTCGGCCTTGTGAACGGTTCCGTCAACGGCGTGAAAGGAGAGAATCTTGCCTGGCTGATTGTCGTCCAACAATGTAAAGTCTTTCAGTTCCAGGCCGGGCACTGGTTTTCCCGACTTATCCGTCACCACCACATCGAGTTTGATACGGCCCTCAGCCGCGATGGGGGCGGGCGCGGGACGAGGGCTGAGCGCCGGGCCAGGCGCGGGCGCCGCTTCAGGCTGCGGCTCGGCTGCCGCCGGACTGGCGCTCTGCTGCGCCCAACCCAGCGCCGGAAGACAGAGAAGAAGAGCGAGACAGCTAACGCGGAACCTGCTCATTGGATTTGCCTTTCTGAAACCTGCACTGAAATCTTCGCTGCCAGTCTACCCCTCCGCGCCGATCCGGTCATAATAGGAGCAGCCTGGACCGGCCGAACAATCTGGACAATGAGTCGATCCGATCGCCCGGCCAGTTCCGCCCTGATCGTTTCGCGCGAGCGTCGATAGGTTCCAGACGCCATCAACTGGTTTGCATGCTGGTTAGTCATTTGACCTCCGCCACCTGGCACCGGTTAGGTTTAAGTGGACCATTGAAGAATGGAAAAGAGGAGTTTCGATCCATGGTGCGGCAATTGTCAGTGAGAAGAAGATTGGCGGGAGTATCCGCGTTGAGCCTTGCGGTCTTGCTTTCGGGCTGGGTGTTGCTCCAGCCCCGGCGTGCGCCTGCGCAGAAGGCAGCAGCCCCTGCGCCCACCGAGGCTCCGCCGATTCCGGGAATCTACGAGCACTGGGCGGACGACCTGGCTGCATGGCGCGCGGCCCGGGAGCGGGAGATTGGCGCTCCCGACGGCTGGCTCACGCTGGCAGGCATGGAGTGGCTCCAGCCCGGCGTCAACTCCATTGGCGCGGCCCAGGACAATGCGATCAAGGTACGTGCAAAGGCTCCGGATCACATCGGCCAGCTGACGCTGAGCAGCAGCCAGGCGAAAGCCGATGAACCCGCTCAAGCGACAGTGCAGTTGCTTGCGCCGTCAGGCGGCTTTCCCGCCGATCTGACGATCGACGGCAAGCCGGCGAAGGAGGGCCAGTTGACGGTAGAAGGCCCCACGCCCTCTGCAATCTCCTGGCATGGCGTGACCATTGTGGTGCTCAGGCGCGGCGAACGCTTTGCCGTGCGCATCAAGGACGCCGATTCGCCCGCCCGCGCCGCATACAAAGGGCTCAACTGGTACGCTCCCAATCCGCGCTACCGCGTCCAGGCGGTCTGGACACCGTATACGCCGCCGCGCATGGTCAACATTCCCACTCCTCTGGGCACGACCCTCGACCTGCCGTCGCCTGGGTTTGCGGAGTTCGTCCTGGACGGCAAGCCCATGAACCTGGAGCCGGTGACAGAGAAGGGCGCGGAAGGAACGCTGTTCTTCATTCTCACGGACGAGACCAGCAATATCGAGACCTTTGCAACGGCGCGTTACCTGCACACCGGGCTGCCAAACCACGGGCTCGACCAGCCCGGCATACTGGCGCTGGACTTCAACCTGCTGGAGAATCCGCCATGCGCCTACACAACCTATGCGACCTGCCCCCTGCCGCCGGAGCAGAACCGGCTGCCGGCGGCCATCGAGGCGGGCGAGAAGCTCTACCCGCCGAAATGAGGTTCTCTCGATCCCAAATTGCGAGCGCGATACCGGGTGGAGTTCAGATACACGGCGAGTTCGCGTTCGCATTGAATGCAGCCATGGCAGGGGCTGCCGCATCTTCTCCTGTGAGGGATCGATATGATTTATCTGACGCGGCGGGCTACCTTCTCCGCCTCGCACTACTACTGGAACGACGCCTGGACGGCGGAAAGGAACGAGCAGGTCTTCGGCCGATGCTCGCGCCGCGCCGGGCATGGGCACAATTACACGCTGGAGGTGACGGTGGCCGGTGAGCCCGATCCGGTGACCGGCTTTGTGGTCGATCTGAAGTGGCTCAAGGACGTGATCGAGCACGAGGTTCTCGACGCCTGGGATCATCGCCACCTCAATCTGGATGTTCCGGAGTTTGCCGATGGCAAGTTGATCCCAACCACGGAGAACCTGGCCATTGCGGCCTGGAAGCGGCTCGCCCCCGTGATTGCCCCGGCGGTGACAGCGGCCAGCGGCGCGCGGTTGAGCCGGATTCGCATCTACGAGACGCCGGAGATCTTTGCCGAGTTTGGCGGCAGGCAATGAGGGCCACCGTGCAGGCCGCCCGCTTCGGCCGCCGTTACACCATCTCCGCCAGCCACCGGCTGCATACGGATGCTCTTTCGGCGGACGAGAACCGGGCGGCCTACGGCAAGTGCAACAATCCCCACGGCCATGGACATAATTACGTGGTCGAAGTGCTGGTGGGCGGCGCGGTGGACCCAGAGACCGGCATGGTGGTGAACATGGCGGTGCTGGATGAGGCGGTGCGCAGTCGGGTGCTGGAGCGATTCGACCACGCTAACTTGGATCTGGACCCGATATTTGCGAATCTCGTGCCAACCACCGAGAATCTCTGTAAGGCGGTCTTTGAATTACTCGATGGATCGGTCGAGCCCGCGAAGCTGGTGCAGGTGCGCGTGGAAGAGACCGAGAACAACTTTTTTGAGTACTTTGGCGAGTGATTTGGAGATTCGGGCAGCAAGGAATGACAACCGCAGGCTCCCTTCGGCAAGCTCAGGGCAGGCTTTCGACTGCGGTCGCCGCGGCGACCTTCGCTCAGAATGACAGACTAGTTGAGGATTGCAGTTCGCCCTATTCCCCAGGGCGGGAGGGATGAAGATCATGGCACAGCCGATTGCAGTGAGCAAGGGAGTGCGCAGAGCGGTGCGGTTGGACGAAGGGCTGAGCGAGTTCAGCACCCAGGAGATGCTGCGCGAGATTCTGGGCCGGTTTGGCGAGGATCCCAGCCGCGACGGCCTGCTGGCTACGCCTAGCCGGGTCGAGAAGTCGATGGCCTTCCTCACCAAGGGCTACAGCGAGGATCCGGCCACGATCCTGCGCGGCGCGCTCTTCGACGAGGACTACGACGAGATGGTGATCGTCAAGGATATTGAGATCTTCTCGCTCTGCGAACATCACATGCTGCCTTTCATCGGCAAGGCGCACGTGGCCTATATTCCCAACGGCAAGGTGATCGGGCTCAGCAAGATTCCCCGCCTGGTGGAAGTCTTCGCGCGCCGGCTGCAAATTCAGGAACGGCTGACGCGGCAGATTGCCGACGCCATTCACGATGCCATCGAGCCGCAGGGCGTCGGAGTGGTGATCGAGGCGCGGCACCTGTGCATGATGATGCGGGGCATTGAGAAGCAGCACTCCTCCACCGTCACTTCGGCCATGGTGGGCTGCTTCCGCCAAAAAGAGACGCGGCTGGAGTTTCTCTCGCTGGTGCGGCAACCGGGGCCGGGCGGGCAGTAGCTTCTTGCCGCGTGGGATCTGGGGCGCAGAGTTGCGGAAGACTGGCTCGGCGGGCAGATCCAGATCCCTCTGGAAGTGCCGGTTTACTCAGGCAGTGAAGCTGCTTCCGGGGTCTTTGTTGTTCCGGCCTGCGCGTAGCGGCTGAGATACCGCGCTCTAATCGCATCGGCTGCAGCAAGCGCCTGAATCAACTTCTTCTTTCCCGTCTCATCGATTTTCTTCAGTGTCGCGCGATCGTCTTGAGCGTCGAGCACCTTTTCCGCGGTCTTCGCCAGTTGCTGCCAGTCGTGCCAATCGCCAATCTTCTCCTTGACCTCGCCCAAGGCATCCACGAACTTCCGGTTTGCGTCCCTGGCCAGTTGCAGCTGATACCGCAACTCCGTCATCTTGATGCGGAATGCATGGAGATTCTCCGCACTGAACCCTGGCCAACTGTTGAGTTCACGGATAAGCTTCATCGCAGCCTCCGTGCCGGGTCCATCGCCTGCGGCTTGTGGCTTGTTTTCGTGAAACCGCTTCTCGATTTGCCTGGAGAACCGCTTCAGGCGGCGGCGAGCATCGCTTCGCCGTTCGGCAACCGCTTCGAACAGTTCGCGGGCGCTCTCCAGGCGCATGGAACTCAAGTACGCCAACAGGCGCGCCACGGAACCATTGCGGCGATGCCTGGCGAGGGTGCGCGCGTTTCTGGCCAGCACATCCATATCGCGCACCACGCCGGCGGCTTTGCGCACCGGCCTGATTGTCTTCAGCAGGCGCTGCTTCTGCTTCTTGCCGCCGGGCATCAGCGCGGCGGCAATTGCTTCAACGCGGCGTGCGTGGGTGCGCAGATTGTGAACCTCTGCCATTGGAGGGTCACTGGTGAGGCTCTTCAACGATCTGCGCAATATGCGAACCGGTCTTTGGATGTTGCCGGGATCCAACTCCATAATTCACTAGAATAGGAGTCTCATATGAGGTTGGCAATGAACCCAGCCGGCAGGGAAGCGGAACTTGACTGTGCACCAGTTGGTGGCGGCGCAACGCGCGCCGTGAGAATGCGTTAGTGTGGTTCTAGATGTGCGGGCGATAGCGTGAACGGACTTCTGGTAATCGACAAGCCGGGCGGCATGACCAGCCACGACGTGGTGGCACGGCTGCGCAGGATATCCGGCGAGCGCTCGGTTGGCCATCTGGGCACGCTGGACCCCATGGCGACCGGTGTGCTGCCCCTGCTGCTGGGCAAGTTCACGCGTCTGGCGCAATACTTCTCCTCCGCCGAGAAGAGCTACACGGGGGCGATCCGATTCGGGTTTTCAACAGATACCTACGACGCAGAGGGTGAGCCAAGCGGGCCGGACCTTTGGCAGGCGCTCAATCCGCCACTGACGGTCGACCAGGTGCGCGCGGCGGCCCATCGCTTCCACGGCGAGATGGAGCAGATGCCGCCGTCCTTCTCCGCAAAAAAGATTGCCGGTGCGCCCGCCTACAAGCTGGCGCGCCAGGGCAAGCCGGTGGAACTCAAGGCGGCGAGGGTACAAATTGCCGGCTTTGAAATTGCCGGACTGGAGGGAGCCGAGGCCAGCTTCACCATGAGCATCAGCGCCGGCGGCTACGTGCGCTCGGTGGCTCACGAATTGGGCCAGGATCTGGGTTGCGGCGCGCATTTGACCAGCTTGCGCCGGACCCAGGCGGGGGTCTTCACGCTTGCCGAGGCGCACACTCTGGAGGAACTGGAATCGCTGGCCGGGAAGGTCGAGGCGCTGGAGGCATTATGCATCCATCCGCGCAGCCTGTTGCCCCAGATGCCGTCCGTTACGGGCGACGCGCTCGCTCTTGGGCGGCTCAGAAACGGCGTCCAAGCCAATCTGCCGGAGTTCTCGCGTGCACCGCTGGTGAAGGTCTTTGCAGGGCAACGGGAGCTAGTGGGGATTGCCAGGCGCGTGGCCGGAACGCTGTTTCAACCGGTGGTGGTCATGGGGTAAGCGCAGAGATCGGGGATCAGAATGATCAAACCTGTGCCTTATTGCTTCGCATTTTCCGCGCAATGTGTGGAGCACGATGAGCCGAGGCGGGATGCGACCCTCAGGGAGAGCATTGTCAGAAAGCGATTCTGAAGTCCGCGCCTGCGCCCCCTGCTACCCTGAAGCTATCCGCATGTCCTTGCTTCCTTACAGCTCGGCCTTTTCGCGCGTAACGGCTCTGGCCGCGCTGCGGACGGTTCACTCCGCCTTTGCCTGGCTGCACGGGAATTCCGGCAAGATCATGGATTGGCAAGCACGCCTTGTGGCCATTCCCGCGCCGCCCTTCGGTGAAGCGGCCCGCTCGGAGTGGCTGGCGGCCCGTTTTTCCGAGGCCGGTCTCAGCCAGGTGCAGACGGACGCCGTCGGCAATGTCTTCGGATTCCTGCCGGCGGCCAAGTTGCCGCCTGAAAGCACCGGCCCGGTGGTTGTGCTCTCAGCGCACCTGGATACCGTTTTTCCAGCCGAAACGCCTCTGAAGCCGGTCGTGGAAGGCGACCGTCTGCAGGCTCCGGGCGCCTCCGACAATGGCGCCGGTGTGGTTGGAATGCTTGCCGTCGCCCACGCGCTGATTGAAGCCGGGGCCGAGCTGGCTGCGCCCCTCGTTTTTCTCGGCAATGTGGGCGAAGAGGGCGAAGGCGACCTGCGCGGCATGCGCCATTTCTATAGCCAAGAGGCGCTCGCCGGCCGCATCGCTGCTCACATTGTCCTGGATGGCCCCGGCGCGGACTCTGCTGTCACACAGGCTCTGGGCAGCCGCCGTTTCCGGGTGACCATCACCGGCCCCGGCGGCCACAGCTTTACTGACGCGGGCACGCCCAACCCCATCGCCGCTCTGGCCTCGGCCCTGGCTGTCCTGGCGACAACCTCCTTGCCAGTAGAGCCCCGCACCACACTCAACCTCGGCACCATCCACGGCGGCACCAGCGTGAACTCCATCCCTGAAAGCGCAGCGGCATCGATCGACTTCCGCTCCACCGGCAGCGACGAACTCCTGCGCCTGGAGGTTGCACTGCATCGCGCCGTTGAAGACTCCGTCGAGCATTGGAATGCTTCGGCAAGCAACCGCAACCGCGGAGTTCTTTCGTTCACCATCAAGAAGATCGGCGATCGACCCGCCGCTTGCCTGGCAAGCGATTCCCCGCTGCTCGAAACTCTGTGCGCTGTGGACCGCCATCTGGGCCTGAAAGCCGACCTTCGCCTGGGCTCGACCGACGCCAATATCCCGCTCTCGCTGGGCATTCCCGCCTTGTCCATGGGGGCGGGCGGCGAAGGCGGCGGTGCGCACACCCTGGCCGAGTGGTACTCCGCCAGGGGTCGCGAAGCGGGGCTCAGGCGGGTGGTGCTTCTCGCTCTAGCCATGCTCGAATGGGCCGCGGAGCAGTAGCCCAATGGCCAGTGGTCAGTTGTCGGTTGACCGGGCGGAGCGATTCACTGCCGGTGTTGCGACTCTTTGCCGAGCTTCGCGTCTATAGCGATGGAGGTCTGTTGCCCGCCGCGGCAACAGCCCCCCAGCCAGACGGGTTTGCCCGCCACTGGCTATACTGGTAGTTGGTGCAATCGACAACCCGGCCGCGTGGCTGGTCACCTTACGAGGTCATTGAACTCATGAAATCGCTCTTTGAACGGCTGCGTTCGCGCCGTCTCGCTTCAGTATTTGTCTTGCTTGCCACCCTCTCGGCTGCCATTGTGGCCGGTTCCTTTGCCGCTCACGGAGTCCGTGGGCAGGAGAAGCAGACCGACAGCGCCGACGCCACTCCCCTCAAGGTCGTCAATTCCACCATTCCGCCCAATGAGTTCGTCCTGATCGCCCAGCGGGTGGGACCGGCGGTGGTAAATATCAATACCCAAACCCTGCCCAAGCAATCGGAGAACCGGGGCCGTCGCAATCCCCGCAGCCGCGTTCAGCCCATGCCGCAGAATCCGGGCGGCGACGACCAGGGCGACGACCAGCAGCAGGGTCAGGGCAACATGCAGGACTTCTTCAACCATTTCTTCGGCGGCCAAATGCCTGACATGGGGGGCGGCGACGATGGCCAGGTGCGCGAGTCGCTCGGATCGGGCTTCATCGTCGATCCCAAAGGTTACATCATCACCAACTTTCACGTGATCGAGAAGGCCGACAAGATTTACGTCAAACTCTCCACCGACCCCGACAACCAGGACGAGGGCCGTCCGGCGCGCGTTATCGGCTCCGACAAGGCCACCGATCTGGCGGTGATCAAGATCGACACCAGCACTCCTTTGCCGACCGTCAAGCTGGGCAACTCCGACAACGCTTCGGTGGGCGACTGGGTGGAGGCAATCGGCAGCCCCTTCGCATTCTCACAGACCGTCACCGCCGGCATCATATCCGCCAAGAACCGCACCATCGACAAGGGCAAGGAAGGCCAGTTCCAGCACTTTATCCAGACCGACGCAGCCATCAACCCCGGCAACTCCGGCGGGCCTCTGCTGAACATGAACGGCGAAGTGATTGGCGTGAATACGGCCATCATTACGGAGTCGGGCGGGTACCAGGGACTGGGTTTCGCCATGCCCTCGAATACCGTGGCCGAGATATATAACGACCTCATCAGCCCCAGTCACAAAGTGACGCGCGGCTCCATCGGCATTGAATTCAGCCCCAACCTCTCGGGCGCGGTGAATCGCGTCTACGGCTTCAAGAATGGCGTGCTGGTACAGACAGTCCGCCCCGGCGGGCCGGCAGACAAGGGCGGGATCAAGATAGGCGACATCATCATAGCCATCGATGGCCGGCCCATCAAGGACGGCGACGACCTGGTGAATGAGATCGCCAGCCGGAGACCGGGCTCGACGATTCGCCTGGGTTACCTGAGAGACGGCAAGCAGGTGGACACGACGGTCATCATCGGCGACCGCGACAAGGTTTTTGCCGAAGGGGACGGCCGGCAAGCCGAGACCAGCCCCGACGAGAAGAGCGACGCGGGCGAAACCAAGCTGGGAATTGTGGTTCACGATATTCCTTCGGCTGCCGCCGCCAAGCTGCAAACCAAGGGCGTGGTCATCCAGTCGGTGCGCGCCGGTTCCTTCGCCGACCTGCAGGGACTTGAGCCCGGCTTGGTGATCGTTCGCATCAACAAGCAGCCCACCGGCACAAAGGAGCAGTTCGATGCCGTGGTGAGCAAACTGAAGACCGGCGACGACGTGGTCTTTGAAGTGATCGACCAGCGCCACCCGGACGGTGGACTCAACTATCTGGGCGGAACGCTCGAGTAGCTTATTTGAGGCGCCGGCCGCGGATTTCCCGCAGTCGGCGCTCTGTCCCGCAACCGAACTGATTGCCCATTGCATGTCGGTTTTCTCTTGTAGGAATCTGGGAGATTCCATTAAACTGCAACCTAAATCGTCCTGCGATTCTATTGTTTTGAAGAGGTGCGGCAGCGTGTTCTTTTTCCGGGCAAGCGTGGCACTCGCATTCTCCGCGGCGCTGATCGCATCGTCCGCCTTGGCTACGCCCGTCCAGCGAACGACGGCCGGCAGCCGCACGCACAGCCCCCATCGCAAGGCGGCCAAGTCGCACAAACTGCACGGCCAGCAGGCCATTGAACCGGCTCGCGTCACGGAGATTCAGCAGGCGCTCATTCGCGAGCACTATCTGGCCGGGGAAGCCAACGGCAAGTGGGACGCCACCACCGAAGCCGCCATGCAGAAATACCAGGCCGACCAGGGCTGGCAGACCAAGCTGATGCCCGACTCCCGCGCCCTCAAAAAGCTGGGCCTCGGACCCGACTACTCCAACGCCATCAATGCCAAAGACTCCTCATTCGGCGAACCACCCCCCGCCAGCACTATTCCTCCGGTGCAATCAGCCGGTTTTGCCGAAGCCGCTGGAGTCAACCGCTGAGCAGCGGGAAGATGCAGATCTTTCAACCTGATTGAGCCTCTCGCTTTTCTGCATACATCTTTCTTCCACGCAAGAATGGCCGCACATCGGCGGCCATTCTTGCATGAGTAACACCGGGTTGCCTGCTCAGAACTGAAAGGGCGGCATGCCCTTCATCAGGAATTCGTACCGCGGACGCAGCGTGTCGGGACCGGACGTAATGGTGCTGTCCAGATGGATCAGCTCATCGCCGCTGCTGTACTTCGGCCACGGAGGCAGCCCCTTCCCGTTGGGGTCGCCGCTGCGGGCGAAGTTGGTCCAGTAGCTCATCATCACTTCGCTCAGCGTGTGGTCTTCGCGGCGCCAATCTCCGCCGGGTCTTTTGTCCAGCGTCCCAAAGACGTACTCGATCTCGTCGGAGTGGAAAGCGGCGGTTTCGGTGTGGTACTTGCTGGGAAGGGCCGCCAGTTCAAAGTGATAGCGGTAGACCGGCGAACTGCCTGTTTTCCGGTGCGCCTCGATCCACTTCCATGTCCCAAAGGCGATGAACGCGTCGCTGCCGTAGTCTGCGGCGGACCGAGCCGCCTGCACATCGGTCTTGCCCGGATACACCTTGAGGAACTCCTCGGCCCGGTCCTTGAACTGGCCAGCCGCAAAAGCCCTCCACTTGTCCACCGTCATGCCCTTGGCCAGGGAGGTGGCTTCGTCGCGATTCCACCCGGCCAGCAACGGAACATGCGCCTGCTTTCCGGCTGCGTACGTGGCTTCCACCGGCTCGACGATCATCTTGCCATCGACGTAAGGCGGAAAGCCGTTCATAAGCTGACCCTTTGTGGCATCCAAAATCTTGCTGGCGGGCCATGCGCGCAACTCCTGAACCGAATTGACGCCCAGGGAGGCCACCCACTCGCCGTCTTTCTTCTCCTCCGCTTCCAAAGAGCCGGTTGGCGGGGTACCGGCAAAGGCCGAGCCGCTCTCGCCGATCGCCTTGTGGAAGAGCCCCCTGGCCTCAGGCGACGCCATCAGCGTGCTTACCGCAAAGGACCCCGCGCTCTCGCCGAAGATGGTCACGTTCTGCGGATTGCCGCCGAAGTTCCGGATGTTGGCCTTGACCCACTCAAGCGCGGCCACCATATCCATGAGGCCGTAATTGCCGGCCGATCCATTGCCCTCCCTGGCCAGATCCGGCGTGGCCAGAAAGCCGAATACCCCCAGCCGGTAGTTGATGGTGACCAGCACCACGCCCTTGGTGGGCAAATAGTCGCCGTCATGCCGCGGTTCCGAGCCGGAGCCGACCGCATAGCCGCCGCCGTGAATCCAGAACATCACCGGCAGCTTGCTTCGCTCCGTAGCGTCAAGGGGCACATAAACGTTCAGGAACAGGCAGTCCTCGCTCGGCCCGTTGTCTTGAAAAACAATGTCGTCGAAGAGATGAATCTGGGCACAGTGCGCGCCAAAGTCCGTCGCATCGCGCTCCCCCTTCCACGGGATCGGCGGCTGTGGAGCCTTCCAGCGCAGATCGCCCACCGGAGGCGCCGCGTAGGGCAGCCCGAGGAACGCCTTGACCCGGCCGTCGTTAATGGTCTTGCCACGTACCTTGCCTTGCGCGGTCTCTATTGTCAATAAATCGGCATAACCCCTGGCGGAAGATCCCAGCACCAGTCCGGCCGCCATCAGCGCACAAGTCAACCTCATCCACCGCTGCATCGGATATTCCCCCCTAGAACTACGTTATCAGGTGTGTGGAGTCGGCAACCTGTATATCTTCGGCTTTCACCATGACTCGAAAGAGGTATGGCGCATCCGGCGCAGGAAGTAGCCCATTCACGCCGATCTGCCCAGGGTTCCGGGAACGGGTTCGCAACGCGCGTAACGAATCGGCGAGGAATATCGTGCGCCAGGCTTAGGGAACCTCTGCGCAGGCGCATGATTTTGCAGCGACGGCGCGACTTCAGATGATTTCCTGATTTTGGATCTGTTTTCTGTTGGAAAATGCGGGTTGCTGCTGGTCTTTTGGGTCGCTTGAGGCCGTCTTCCGGCCTCCGGAGACACTACGCCCCTTGGGGGGCCAGCCGGTTGCGGTGCTGGTACAGGTTCACCAGCGCGAAGGCCGCGCACAGCCACTGGTGATTTTTCCAGATGCCACGGTAACGAACCTTGGTAAATCCGAAGACGCGCTTCAGGATGCGGAAAGGCCACTCCACCTTCGCTCTCACCCGGGCCTTGGTGGTGTTCTTGCGCTTGGCTTCTTCGTCCACGCGGTTCTTGTATTTCGTCCGCCGGCAAGTCATATCTTGAGCCTTCGGCGCGGCTGCGCGAATGGCCTCGGTCTGGCCCTGATAGCCGCCATCGCCCCAGACCTTTCGCTCTGCGCCGTGCAGTAACTCGGGCAGCATATGTTTGTCGGCTACGCTGGCCGCAGTTGTCGCCACTGAATGCACCACCGTCTCCTTGCTGTCCACCCCGATGTGCGCCTTGGCCCCGAAGTAGTATTGCTTGCCTTTCTTGGTCTGATGCATCTCAGGGTCGCGCTTGCCGCCGGAGTTCTTGGTCGACGAGGGCGCGTGAATAATCGTCGCGTCTACGATCGTTCCGGTCGAGATGCGAATGCCCTTGCTCTCCAGGTAGCGGTTCACCGTCGTCAGCATCTCGCCGCACAGATCGTGCTGTTCAAGAAGGTGGCGGAAGCGCAGGATTGTGGTTTCATCCGGCGCCGCGGCCACGCCAAGATCCACTCCGGCAAAGCGCCGCAGCACGGGCGACTCATAGAAGGCTTCCTCCATGCCAGGGTCCGATAAGCTGAACCACTGCTGCAGAAAGTAGGTCCGCAGCATAATCGCAAGTCCAACCGGCTGCCGGCCGTTGCCCGCCCTGGGGTAATGAGGCTCAACCAGCGACAGTAACTCAGACCATGGAACCACCCGGTTCATCTGGTCCAGAAACAGCTCCCGTTTGCTCTTGCGGCCAAACTTCTCAAAACTCGCCTGCGATGCCAGTGTCTGCTGAAAACGCGCCATTCGCTTCATACCTTATAGTTTATTCAAAAATCATGCGGATTGCAGACTTGTGCAGAGGTTCC
>JBEKDH010000111.1:0-14397 GCA_050014455.1 Occallatibacter sp. | reverse complement strand
CTGGCAGAAGATGCGATTCGCGCGGCCATCGGCGACTGGAAGAAGAAGAACGGCGCTACGTTAACGGCAGAAGCCGCGGCTGAAGCCGTAGCGCAGTAAGAAGAGGCAGGTATGTCGAACGTGGTGACCATCGAAGCGAAGCCAGCTGAAGGCGCTTTCGCGGCGCAGCCGCAGTCTGCCGCCGCACCGGGCCCAGGAGGCGCCCCGCCCGCAGGTGGCTTGCAGGTGACGGAGCGGGCCATCAAGCGCATCCGCGCGGCCATGGCCAAGGAAGACGTCTCGCCCGAAGAGGGCGGACTGCGCCTCGGCGTGATGGGCGGCGGCTGCTCGGGGCTTTCTTATTCCATCAAGTTCGATACGCGGCCGCGCGAACGCGATCGAATCTACGACTTCGACGGTGTGCGCGTCTTCGTCGATCCCAAGTCGTTCGTCTATCTGCACGGCATGACGCTGGACTACGAGGAGACGCTGATGCGGCAGGGATTCAACTTTATCAATCCGAACTCCACGCGCTCCTGCGGCTGCGGTTCGTCGTTCTCGTAGCGTAGGGGTTTCGTGTGGAAACCTATTCGGCGCGGGCGGGGCATGCCCAGTGACTCTTTTCCCGGCTGACAGACCCTACCGGTGCGCGCGTAACATGTTGATGGATCATTCCCACGTATGATCGATAGCGCCTGAATTGCGGCTATTTGGGAAGGGGAATGTTGCTGCTCCGCTGGAGGGAAGATGAACAAGACTATTCGCGGCGCCAGATTCGTTTGGATTCTGTTGGCCATTCTTGCTGCTTCATCCTGCGCGCGGGCGCAATGGGCGCCCCTGGTCAGCGACCCGGATGCGGCGGCGCGCATTCAATGGTGGCGCGATGCGAAGTTCGGCCTCTTCATGCATTGGGGAGTCTACTCCATCCCCGGCCGCGGCGAGTGGGTGCAATGGCAGGAGCAGATTCCGGTAGACGAGTATGCCAAGCTCGCCGACCAGTTCCATCCCGATAAGTTCGATCCGGATGCATGGGCCGAACTTGCCAAGGCGGCGGGCATGAAGTACACCGTGCTCACCGCCCGCCACCACGATGGATTTGCGCTGTTCGACGATCCGGGCAGTAGTTTTACAGCCATGAAATCCGCCGCGCATCATGACTTTGTCGCCGATTATGTGACCGCGGTGCGCAAAGCCGGTCTTCGCGTGGGCCTGTATTACTCGCCGCTCGACTGGCGCTACCCGGGCTTTTTCTTCCCTGGCATCTATGAGCCGAATGCGCGGGAGCTGCGCGACCAGTATCACCGCCAACTCAACGAACTGGCCTCTCACTACGGCAAGCTCGATATTCTCTGGTTCGACGGCGGCGGAGGCGACTGGCTCGGGTTCGGCGGGGTCCATTTCACCGGCGGCGGATGGGCCGCCCGGCCCAAGGGTGAGCGCTATACCGGCTCCTTCAGTTGGCGGGACGATGAAGCGGTGAACAATCTGAGGAAACTTCAGCCTTCGATTATCATCAACGACCGGACCGACGCCGCCGCGGATTTCCGATCGCGCGAAGGCGATGGAGCACTCGGCGGTTTTGAGAATAAGTTTCCTTGGGAGCTTTGCACAACTCTGGCCGAAGGGGCATGGGGATACGTGCCCAACGCCAAGATCAAGTCGCTTGACCACGTGATTCGCCTGTTGGTCTCCGCCGTCGGGCGTGATGGGAATTTCATACTGAATGTCGGTCCTCAGCCCGATGGACAAATCGACCCGGCACAGGCGGCCCGTCTGCGCGAGATTGGGGAGTGGCTCCACAAGTATGGCGAGAGTATCTACGCCACGCGCGGCGGCCCTTACTTGCCCGGCGATTTCGGAGTTTCAACCTATCGCAGCAAGACGATCTTTCTGCACATCCTCAACCCAGCCGGCGCAACGCTAACTCTGCCTGCGCTCCCGGCCACAATCCTGGCCTGCTCTTCCTTGACCGGCGGCCAGGCTTCCTGCAAGCAGAGCGATTCCGGAGTGGAGATCGCTCTGAGCGGAAATGCGAGCCCGATCGATACCATCGTCGAGGTGACTCTGGCGTCGCCGGCGGTGGAGATCACGCCGATTCCGACTCCGGTCGCACCGAAGGCGGCTGCTGGAAGACCGGCGGCGGTCTCCCAAAACCTGCCCGATCACTTGGTCTTGGGTAAGGGAGATAGGCTTTAGCCCGCATCTTCCGCAGCGCGCGTTCTTTCTGGAGAGATAGCAAGAGTTCAACTATGATCAAGGTTCTCGATTCCGCGGTTCCCATTGCCTGTTGGTCCTGTTCGATCGGCCACAACGATTCCACGCTCTTTTGCCCGCATTGCAGCAAGATTCAACCTCCGCCCGGCGGCGATTATTTTTCGGTCTTCGGTTTGCAGCCGCGGCTCAATCTGGATTTGGCCGCGCTGGAGCGCGAGTTTCACCGCCTCAGCCGCAAAGTTCATCCCGACCGCTTTGCCCGCGCCGGCGAGAACGAGCGGCAATGGAGCCTGGCCGATACCGCGCTGCTTAACGACGCCTATCGTACGCTCAAAGATCCCCTGCGCCGCACCGAATACCTACTCAAGCTGGAAGGCGCGGAGATCGGCCCGGACCCGGCGCCAGAGCCCGGCGGCAGGGAGCGGAAGAATGCTTCTCGGGTTCCCGCCGATCTGCTGGAAGAAGTCTTCGACCTGAACATGCAGTTGGAAGAGATGCGCATGGCCCGCGAGCTGGGCGAAACCGATCAGGCGCTCGAAGCAAGTTTGTTCCAAGCCAAGAGAAAGTTCGGCGGCCTGCTGGCGGCGGTGGACGACGATCTGCATGGGCAATGGCAGGCGTGGGACGCGGGCGACAAGACCGCGCGCATGGCCGCACAAAAGACGATGGTGGCGCTGCTAGACCGGCGGCGCTATCTCAGCAATCTGGTTCGCGACGTGAACGAAACATTAGGGTTTGCCATCGAATCTCAGCGATCGAGTTAGATGACAGACACCATGGAGCTTGAAAGAAGAGCATGGCGGAAGGACGCGTAGTTGGAATCGATCTGGGAACCACGAATTCCCTGGTCGCATATATGCAGGGCGACGCCCCGGTGGTGATTCCCGGCGTGGACGGCTCGAACCTTGTGCCGTCGGTGGTGGCGCTCGATCCGATCCCCGCCGGGGGCGGCAGGCCCACGGTCACTGTGGGCAATACCGCGCGCAAAGCGCTCATCGAGACGCCGGAACGGGTTATCTATTCCGTCAAGCGGCTGATGGGCCGCAGCCTCGAAGAGATTCAAGACGAGCTGAAGCTGTTTCCCTTCCGGCTGGCCGAGGACGTTGAAGTCGGCGAAGTGCCGCGCATCACGCTGGGCGAACTCAAGTTCACGCCTCCGGAGATTTCGGCATACATACTTCGCCAGCTCAAGCGCAATGCCGAGCGGTTCTTTGGCGCGCCGGTCACCCAGGCGGTCATTACCGTCCCCGCGTACTTCAACGATGCGCAGCGCCAGGCTACCAAGGATGCAGGCCGCATGGCCGGGCTTGAGGTGCTGCGCCTGGTGAACGAGCCCACGGCGGCGGCGCTGGCCTACGGGCTCGATCGCGCCAAGGTGGGTACCATCGCGGTTTACGATCTGGGCGGCGGCACCTTCGACATCTCCATCCTCAAGCTGCGCGACGGAATCTTTGAGGTGCAGTCCACCAACGGCGATACGCACCTGGGCGGCGACGACATCGACAACCTGCTGTTGACCATCGCCCTGGATGAGATTCACGCCGAGCATGGAGTCGATCTGCGGCGGCATCCCGGCGCGGTGCAGGCCCTGCGCAAGGCAGCAATCGACGCGAAGATCGCTCTTTCCACCGAGCCCGCGGCGCACTTCGACATCGAGCTGCCCAATGGCGACCGTTACCAGCGCGAGATTCCGCGCGCGGTCTTCGAATTGCTCATCGAGCCGGTGCTCGATCGCACGGTTGGCCCCTGCAAACAGGCCCTCGCCGACGCCGGCCTCACGCCCGAGCAGATCGACGAAGTGGTGCTAGTGGGAGGGTCGACGCGCATCCCCGCCGTGCGCCAACAGGTGGACGAGCTATTTCATCTTTCGGCGCGCGGCAAGAAGCCTCACATCGAGTTGAATCCCGACGAGGTGGTGGCGCTGGGCGCGGCGGTGCAGGCCGACATTTTGGCTGGCGCTTCGAAGACCACCGGGGAGATGCTGCTGCTGGACGTGACACCGCTTTCGCTGGGCATCGAGGCGCTGGGCGGCGGAGTGGCGCGCATCATTCAGCGCAACTCGACGATTCCGGCCTCGGCCACCGAGCACTTTACCACCGGCGTCGACGGCCAGACGAACGTGGCCATTCACGTTGTGCAAGGCGAACGGGAACTGGCCGCCGATTGCCGATCGCTGGCCCGCTTCGACCTGAAAGGAATTCCGCCCATGAGCGCGGGACTGCCGCGCATCGAGGTTCGCTTCCTCATTGACGCCGACGGCATTCTGCACGTCTCGGCGCGCGAGCAGCGCAGCGGCCAGGCGGCGCAGATTGAGGTGAAACCGACCTATGGATTGACCGACGAGCAGGTGGAGAGCATGATTCTCGACTCCTTCGATCACGCCGAGGAGGACTTTGCCAAGCGCCTGCTGATCGAGGCCCGCAACGAGGCGGAGACGATTCTTGCCGCGGTCGAGCGCGCTCCGCAAAGCCCGGCGTGGGACCAGTTGACCGGCGAGGAGCAGGCGGCGATTGCGGCGGCGCGCATGAGCTTGCAGTCCGTCAAGATGGGTGAGAACGCGGCTGCCGTTCGCGATGCTACCCTGGCGCTGGATCAGGCTACGCGGCGCTTTGCCGAGCTGATGATGGAAGCTGCGGTCACTACCGCCATTCGCGGCAAGACCATGAATGCGGCCGGCGAGGAACTAGGCGAAACCGTAACCGCGCCTCATGCCATGGCAGCGGCGGAGTTCAAATAGGGCGGAGTTGACGGGGATCCATCGTGGCATTACAACGGTTGCTGAGGTAGTTTATGAGCGAACTTCTTTGGCAGAAACGAGAGCTGATCGACAACCTTCGGGAACGACTGAAGAACTGTCCAATGATAGTTAAACTCGGTCCGGAAGAGGCCGATACGCTCGTCCATGCGTTCTCAGATTTGGAGGAGTCGTTGAGGCTATTACTTGACGAGCAATTGCCTAAGCTGGCAGATCCAGCCCTCCAGGGAGAACAACTAGAGGACTTACTGCTGGATATCCGGGAAGAGTTCCGGCACGTTCTTTATCACATCCATGACCCTGTGTTCTTCCGGGCAATGGAGCAGACTTACGACCGGCTGACTCTAGCCGCGCCACCCAAATAGCGAGTCCTGTCATCCGCAGGACGCCCTCCGGGGTGGCTTTAAAGGTGGGAGAATAAGCATGTGAACGAGAAAGAGACGGATCGTATGAGCAAAGCAACCGAGAAGAGCATTCCCGCCGATAAGCTGGTGCGCGTCACCTTTCTTCCCGAGGGCCGGACGGTCGAGTTTGAGTTCGGCTCTATGCCGTACCAGCATCACGGCAAGCCAATGTCGTTTCTTGACGTGGCCGAGAACCACGACGTCTTTCTCGATCACGCCTGCGGAGGCGTCTGCGCCTGCACCACCTGCCACCTTTGGATCAAGGATCAGGAGGGCATCAGCGAAGCCGACGACGACGAACTGGATCGCATGGATATGGCCGCCGACCAGCAGTTGAATTCGCGGCTGGGCTGCCAGGCCGTCATCACGCGCCCTGGCAACTATGTGGTCGAAATTCCCAAGTGGAACCGCAACTACGTCTCCGAAGGCAAGCCGCTGGCTCTGGCGGAAGAGAAGTAACTCTCGCGCCGGAACCTCGCGCAGAGGGTTGTACGGGGCCTCAGCCAGTTTTTCCAGGAGGAGCAGAATGAAGTTCTTCTTTCTCAAACTCATACCACCGAGGCCCGACTTCATGTGGACCGCGACGGATAGCGAGAAGGAACTCATGCAGGTACATGCCGCCTATTGGAGGGAATTTGCCGAAAAGGGCTGGGCGGTGGCCTACGGCCCGGTGGCTGCGGCGACGGGCGGATTTGGAGCCGGCTTCTGGGCTCTGCCGGACGATGTCGATCCAAGGCCGATTGCCGACGCCGATCCGGCCATCCTGGCGAACGTCGGATTCCAATGCGAAATTCACCCCATGCCGACGCTGATTCGAGGCAAGGAGTTGCCGAGCTGAATTCCCCGAGGAGAGCTGCGATGACCCGCGAAATACTCTGGACCGACGCCGAAGAGATCGGCATTCAACTTCAAGAGAAGTTCCCTGCCCTGGACCCGTTGACGGTGCGCTTCACCGATCTGCATCGCTACGTGACCGAACTGGAAGGCTTCGCCGACGATCCGCAGAAGTCCAATGAGTCGCAGCTTGAAGCCATTCAGATGGCATGGCACGCGGAGTGGCAGGAGGCGCAGGGATAGGCGGCTTCAGCCAGCGATGGCCGTGTGCTGAGAAAGCGAAAGGACGTTACCGTCGGGATCCTTGAACCACGCCACCTTGTCTCCAGTCGGAAACGTCTGAATACCCCGCTCATCCTGAGCCATATTCGCGTAACGCTCAAAGACCACGCCTTTGGGGGCCAGGCCGTCTACGGCAGAGGCGATGTCGCGGCATTCCCAACCAAGGACCGTGTTCTCTGCTGGAGTGAATTGCGGTACTTTGCCGATGCGGAGCATGACGCCATTCAGGTCGAAAACCAAGGCAAAGCCATCATCCCGCAAGAAAGCGAAACCAAGCCTGTCGCGGTAGAAATGAAGGGCAGCATCGGGATTTTGAGTCAGCAGGAAAGTGACGACGCGATCCATGGGATCTCCCTATTCAAACAGATGACTAGGCCATGCTCTCGGATGCAGCGATGCGGAAGAATCCCCGGCGGAGTGGGCAAGACTCACTCTCAATCTATCCGCCGCTCACTCCAGCCGAAGGAGTTCTCAAAGTGGACGAACTCCTTCTCCTGGCCCGGCACGAGATAGACACTGAGCACATCGAAGCGAACTGGCGGGGCAGTCTCCTGGGGAAGCTGGCGCACGTACTGGCGAGCCAGTCGGCGCAGGGTTTGGCGCTTGTGAGAGTCCACCGCAACCTCGGCCGGAGTCAAGTCATGGGAGGTGCGAGTCTTCACTTCGATCATGCACAGCATCGGCCCCTGCCATGCGATCAGGTCCAGATCGCCGGCCACATTGCCTGAAGACCAGCGCCGCGCCACCACAATGAAGCCCTTGCGGCGCAGGTAGAAGGAGGCCGCATCCTCGCCCTCGATGCCGGTTTCAAGATGAGCCGGCAGGGCCGCTGCGCCGCCCCTCTGGCGCGCGATCCGGCGCAGGCCAGCCAGCACGCGCTCTTCACATCCGATCCGCGTCCGCTCCATCCATCCCATGGCAAACCATTGTCGGCCAGGTGGGCAAAAACCGCAAATCCGGCTGCGCTAGGCCAGGATAGCGTGCTCATTTCGGTTTGAATCTCCGGTGGAAGGCCCAGGGCATTAGCATGGAAGCATCCGCATGGCGACACCCGCGCTCGAATCATCCCATCCGCAGCAAAAGGCAGCCACCACGGCCTCGATCGTGCTGTCCTTTGCCTGCGTCTATTTCTTCTGGGGTTCGACTTACACAGCCATTCGCATTGGAGCGGCCCAGATGCCAGCGCTGCTGCTGGCGGGCACGCGCTATGTCATTGCGGGCGCAATTCTGCTGGCATGGTGCCGCTGGCGCGGGATGCGCCTGCTGGGAACGCCAAAGGCCATGCTTACGCTGAGTCTGGTCGGGCTACTGCTGCTTGGCGGAGGCAACGTAAGCCTGGTTTATGCCGAGAAGACTGTCCCCAGCGGTTTGGCTTCGCTGCTGTTTGCCGCCACTCCGCTGTATGTGGCGCTGATCGAGATGCTGCTGCCGGGCGGCGAGCGACTGCCGGTGCGCGGCTGGCTGGGTATGATGCTGGGTTTGGCCGGACTCGCCGCTCTGCTCTGGCCCTCGATCCAAAGCGTCTCCGGCGGCAACCGTGCGCTCCTCTATGCCGTTGCCGCTCTGCAGTTCGGCGCGTTCTCCTGGGCAGCGGGAAGCATTCTATCCCGGCGCGCGCGCTTGCCATTGAATAGTCTTGTGGCAGCGGCCTGGCAGATGCTGGTGGCAGGCGTCTGTTGTACCGCGCTGGGCTCGGCACTGGGCCAGTGGCCGCAATTTCACCTGAACGCCAACTCCATCGGGTCGCTTGCGTATCTGATCACGGGCGGCTCGCTCGTGGGCTACACCTGCTTCATCTATCTGCTCGAGCATGTTCCCGTGGCCAAGGTCTCGTCGAATGCCTACGTAAACCCCTTGGTCGCGGTCCTGCTTGGAATTCTCTTCCTCCACGAGCGGCCGGCGGCAGCGGAGTTCGCCGGCATGGCCGCCATTGTGGTGGCGGTATTCCTCTTGACCACCGCTCAGATGAAGGCCAAGCCGCGGCCTATCGAAGAACTGGAGCAGATGCCGGGGGAGTAAGGCCAGCCCCTACCTGAGCAGCAATACCGAAGCCGCGGAGGCAATGCCGCCAAGTGAGGAGACCATGCCGAAATACCAATAAGCGCGCTTGCGCGTGAGCAGCGTCACCGAGGTGATGACCAGGCCAATCTCGAGGAGAGCCTCGGCAAGATCGAAGCGGTCGCCTTTGGCTTCGGCCTCCTCGACCTTCTTCTCATACTCCAGCGCCTTGGCCATATCCTCTTTGGTCTCATCCTTTTTGTCGGCCTGGCTCTTGGCATACTCGGCGGCGAGCTTCTTGGCGGCATCTTTGTCGGCAACGGTTACCACGCTGAGCAGATCGGCGGTCAGCTTGGTATCGTTGGCGCGAATCTTGTGGGCCTGATACTCGTTCCAGGTATCGGTGGCCTTGTCCTGGTTGAGGATGGCCTCGGTGTGGGTGCGATGGCCGAGCACTGTGGTGACAGCCACCAGCACGGCCAGAATGGTCATGGTCAATGCAACCGGGCGCAGCGAAGATTCGTGCGATCCGTGCTCGGCGTGTTCTTGCAACTCCTGGGCTTCGTTGGCTTCCATGGGGCAATCCTCCTGATGTGGCTTCTTCAAGGAAGTGTGCTACTTCCGCTTCCAGCGCACTCCGTCCTTCGAGTCCTCGATTACGATGCCCTTCGCGGCCAGCTCGTTGCGGATCTGGTCGGCGCGGTTGAAATTGCGCTGCCTCTTGGCCAGTGTACGCTCGGCTACCAGTGCGTCGATGGCCTCATCGGTGAGCGACAGGCTGGCCAGCAACTCTGGCGCTACATCGGCCAGGCGGCCAGCCTGCGCGGCCCACTCCAAGGCGCGGCGCGTGGGCTCGGCATCGCGGTCCTCGATGACGTCGAAGACCGCGTCGAAGCTGGCCAGCACGGCCAGAATCGCGTCCCGGTCGGCGGCAAAAAGCTGGCCCTGGTCGATGGCCGTATTGGCGGCGCGGACGAGATCGAAGATGGGCGCGCGCGCCTCGGCGGTGTTCAAGTCGTTAGCCAGCGCGGCCAAATAGTCGGCCTGCGCCTTCTCAGCGGCGGCTTGCAGCGCAGGATTCGATCCTTCGGCAAATCTGCCGTTCACCAGCCGCTGATGAAAGATTCTTAACCGCTCGATGGCATTGGTGGCTTCGATGAGCCCGTCAAAGGTGAAGTTGAGCTGGTGGCGATAGGGCACGGAGACCAGGGCCAGCCGGATAGCCGTAGCCTTGTAGCCCTTCAGCAGCAGATCGCGGAGGGTGAAGAAGTTGCCCTCGCTCTTTGACATCTTGCGCCCGTCCACAAGCAGGAAGCGGACGTGCAACCAATGGCGGGCAAAGGGCTTGTGCGTTACGCTCTCGCTCTGCGCAATCTCGTTCTCGTGATGGGGAAAGATCAGGTCTTCGCCGCCGGCGTGCAGGTCGAAGCTGTCGCCCAGGTACTCCATGGCCATGGCCGAGCACTCGATGTGCCAGCCGGGCCGGCCGCGGCCGATGGCCGTCTCCCACGAGGTCTCGCCTGGCTTGGCCGCCTTCCACAGCGCAAAGTCGCGGGCCGAGTCTTTCTCATACTCGTCCAGATCCACGCGTGCGCCGTCCTCCATGCCGCTCAGGTCCTTCTTGCTCAGCTTGCCGTACTCCGGGAAGGATGCCAGCCGGAAGTACCAGGAGCCGTCTTCGGCCTGGTAGGCGGCGCCTTTCGCGGCCAGCTTCTGGATCAGCTCGACCATGCGCGGAATGTGTTCGGTGGCGCGGGCCATGATCTCCGGCCGCTCCACGCGGAGGGCATCCAAGTCCTCAAAGAACGCCTGCTCGAAGCGCAATGAATACTCACCGATGGAGACGCCGGCGGCGGCAGCATTGCGGATGATCCTGTCGTCCACGTCGGTGATGTTCATCACGTGGCGGACCGGGGTTCCGATGAGCTTGAGGAAGCGGCGGAGAATGTCTACCTGAAGAAAAGTGCGGAAGTTGCCGATGTGTCCATAATCGTAAACCGTCGGTCCGCAGGCGTACATGCGCAGAGCCTTCCCATCCATGGGAACAAGCTCGTCGACTTGTCCGGTTAGAGTGTTGAAGAGGCGGAGGGTCATCGGTCCTGGGTCAAACTGGCTGCTCGCGAAGGCCGCCAGGAATCGGCGGCTTTCTCGCCCTTCCGATTGTAGCAGCGGAGGATTGAGGCGGCGAACCGGAGGACTGGGACTGACAGCCTCTGGGGAGATCCGGTTCAAGAACAAGGCGCGAAGCGCCTTTCAGGATTTGCCGCTTGCTGGTAAGATAAGAAAGTCGTGGGGCTGTAGCTCAGCTGGGAGAGCGCCTCGTTCGCAACGAGGAGGCCAGCGGTTCGATCCCGCTCAGCTCCACCATACAATCTACAATTTGCGCCATCGCTTGTGCTTTGAATGTCTTTGTGCGTTCAGGGCCGTCTGTATACTTGAGGGGTCACCCACTGGTCACCGAGTTCAGCGCTGAGTGCATAAATAGGCCGGAAGCCTCATGCGCAGGCTCCGCGTCTTGTGCGAGCCGGCTGCTCGCGGCGCAGGCCAGCGATTCTCAACGAGGTAAACTTCGATGCCTGAGTCCGCCCCCCAGCCGGAAGCTCCCATCGCGGCGCCAGTGCCGATCTGCGTCGATCTAGACGGCACGCTCGTCAAGTCGGATACGCTTGTAGATTCCTTGCTGGCGCTTGCGCGCAACCGCCCGATGCTCATTTTTCAACTGCCCGGCCATCTGCTCGACGGCAAGGCGGCGTTCAAGGCATTCGTCTCGCAATCCATCTCTCTGGATGTGGCTCACCTGCCATACAACCACAAGGTGCTCCAGTTCCTTCAGGAGGAGCGCGCGCGCGGCCGCGCAATTTACCTGACGACGGGCGCTGACATGGGGGTCGCCCGTCGCGTTGCCACGCATCTGGGCATCTTTACAGGCGTGCTGGCCTCGGACGGCGCCAACAACCTGACCGGCGGCAAGAAGCTCGAGAGCCTGCGCGCCAATCTTGGTTCCGAACCGTTCGACTACATTGGCAACGACACGCCCGATCTCCCGCTGCTGGCCGCGGCCAGGGTGGCGATGGTGGCCAATCCGACCCTGAGCTTGAGCATGGACATGCGTTCTCGCGGCATCCGTCCGGCTCGGCAGTTCAACGAAGGCTCGCCTCTTGTGAAATCCCTGCTGAAGGCCTTGCGCCTGCAGCAGTGGGCCAAGAACCTGCTCGTCTTTGTGCCCTTGTTCTTGTCCCATGCTTTGAGCTTCGAGAATCTTCTCGCGGCGATCAATGCCTTCTATTGCCTCTCGCTTGCTGGTTCGGCTGCCTACATCCTCGACGATTTGCTGGACATTGAGGCCGACCGCCGCCATCCCCAAAAGCGTTTGCGGCCTTTTGCATCGGGCGATCTGTCGGCCCTCGCCGGGATTGCCATCGTGGCGCTGCTTCTGGTGCTGGGAGTCTTGGCAGGCTCCATCCTTCCAGAGGGCTTCTTCGGCTGGCTGCTGCTCTACTGGGCTGCAATTCTGGTGTACACATGGATTCTGAAGCGCATTCCGCTGATGGATGTACTGGCGCTCTCCGGCTTGTATATTCTGCGCCTTCTGGCAGGCGCCGCCGCGACTCTGACCCCCGTCTCCCCCTGGCTGGCCGGTTTCTCGATCTTTCTTTTTCTTTCTTTCGCCATTGCCAAGCGCTTTGTGGAGCTTGAGAACCTTCGCGCCAGCGGCTCTACGCCCAAAAGCGGCCGGGGCTATCTGCTGGCCGACAGGGAGCAACTGCGCAGCTTCGGCACCGCCAGCGCCTATGCGGCGGTTGCGGTTTTCGCCATCTATGTCAGCGGACCAGATGCGGCGAAGCTCTACAGCCAACCGAGACTGTTGTGGCTGATTGCGCCGCTGATGATCTTGTGGCTCAACCGGGTGTGGCTGCTGGCCTCGCGCGGCGAACTGGACAATGACCCGGTCATCTTTGCTCTCACGGACGGGACAAGCCTGCTGATAGGAGCGGCAGTGGTGGTTATCGCGCTTTTCGCGGTTTAGACATCGCCCGCGCTACGATAGCTCTGCTATATCCTGTGCCCAGGCTTTCACCAGAGCCATCTCCTTCGCATCGACCACGGTGAGCCGAACCAGCTCCTCATAGCAGCGAATCAGATTCTCGGCTATCCTCTCCTCCCCGGCTTCCAGCTTCAGCGCCTGCAGGCGGTCCCCGATAATGCGGTTGTGCAGGTAGCCGGGCACCTCATCGGCGAAGTCGCGCATCAGGCTGTGCTCGTTCCGCTCCTGAAAGACGTCCGGGCTCGTGTAAAGCACGCTCCACCCGTTTTCCCACGCAATGCGCTGCGCCACAAAACTCCGCCAGATATCTGTCATGCGAAATGAGCAATACGAAGGCAGATAAAGCAGCGGATACGCCTTTGGGAACCAGGCCGTGCTCTGGCTGTTGAATGGGCTCCATGCACCGGCCGAGAGCGCTACCCGTCGGTCTGGGCGGAATGTGATCGGCAGCGGAAGCACCAGCCGGTAAATGGCGTCAACATCGGGATTCCCATCGGCCAGTCCCTGATGAATCGGACAGTCCGCTTCCATCACCGGTAGCGATTCGAACGCCGGCTGCGGCGTCTGGATCGCATCCAGAGGCAGCCCTCGAGGCCAGATATTCGCTTCGAAAAAAAACGCGTAGACATTGGTCCAACTGCTTCCAGCGAGCGTCGCCACGCGCTGCTCCGGCTGGCGTGCGGCCCAGAACCCCGGCAACGGCATATTGTCGTCATCGGTCTCAAGCAGCATCCTCGACCGCGTCCGCATAGCCAGCAGATAGCCGATATTCTTCCGCGCATAGTGCCGGGTGGGCAGCAGCTCGGCAATCTTCAAACCCGTCGCTTGCTGCCGCGCCAGGCTGTAAAACTCGCACCCATCGATCGAAAAATCGGCCGGGCTGGGCACATCGCCAATCAAAAAAAACGAATACCCGCGCGCCTTGCTCTGACCCGCCAACTCCCGCAAAGCCGCATTGGGCGCTGAGATCGATGTAACAACTACGCTGGCGGGGCCCTCATACACTGAAGCCACTAAAGTTGCTCCCTCAGGCGCATCCGAAACAGGCGCCAAAGCTGCCGGAAAGCCTCGGTAATTGCGGACGAGCCAAGGCGCGGACTCGCGGCCCGATAGGTAATCGGCACCTCAACGAACCGCAGATTCCTGCAATACGCTTTGATCTCGGTCTGGAAAAAGTGCGCCTTCGACTGAATGCCCCGATCGATGGCCATCTGGAGTGTTTCGCGCGAAAACAACTCAAACCCGCTGGTCATGTCGGTTTGCCGCGTCCCCAGCAGCAGGTTGGCCAGCATGGTTCCACCCATACTCACAAACCGGCGCTTCATCGAACTGTCCTTGAAGCAGCCGATGGACCGGCTCCCGAAGACGCAATCCAACCCCTGTTCCATGGCATCGAAAAACTGCGGAATGTCGCCCGGCTGATGGCTGAAGCCCGCGTCGATCTCCAGGATCCAGTCGCTTCCGGCCGCCAGCGCCTCTTTGAAGCCGCGCATATACGCGTCTACCACGCAGCGGTTTTCAGGAGCCCACACCACACGCAAGCGCGGCTCGCTCCGCTCCAGTTCCCGCATCAGATCGAGGCTGTTGTCCTTGGTGACGCGATCGAAAACCGCAAAGAATGTAACCGTATGAAATCCCTGGCATTGCTCTAGAACGTCCTGGCAGAACGCTACCGCCTCGTCGCCCTCATTCGCCATGGGACACACGATGCCGAGGTCGATCGCGCTTCGCGGCGATGCCGCTGCCTGAGCGGTTCCACACGCTTCTTCAAGAAGAACTTCCACGATCCTCTCATCTGTCAAAATGCCCGCAGGTTTGCGCTGAGAGCTCTCTTGACCACGCTGGCTCTAATTCGCCTGCACACCATGGAGTGAGAAATTAGCAGG
>JBEKDH010000110.1:0-14466 GCA_050014455.1 Occallatibacter sp. | reverse complement strand
GTCCGCAGGCCATCGGCAAATCCCGCGGCGGATGGAACACCAAGATTCATATGGTTGCCGCGGATGCTCGAACGGCCATAACCTTTGCCCTGTCGGCTGGCAACGACCACGATGCACCGCAAAGCCGGCTTCTGCTGGAGGAGTTGGGACCGATGCCAGAGGGCCTGGCATTGCTGATGGATCGCGCCTATGAGGGCGATGAAACCAGGCAACTTGTGCTCGATCTGGGAATGATTCCAGTGGTGCCGCCGAAGTCCAACCGGCCCAACCCCTGTGAGTATAACCGCGAACTGTACAAGAAGCACAACGAAGTGGAACGGCTCTTCAGGAGGCTCAAAGGCTTTCGGCGCATCTTCTTCCGATTCGAAAACCTCGACGTTGTCTTCCTTGCCATCCTCAACCTCGCCCTAATCGTCGAGGCATCGAAGGTAGTGTGAACACGCCCTAGCAGGGGTCGTCCTCGGAAGGAATTATCCGATCATTCTTTTGGGATTCATGAGCAGCATCCGGTCGAGCGCGACAACTGCCGCTGGGAAGATGATCGGGCTGCTGTGAAGGCAAATCAGTCGGTGGCGCTGGACAGCGCCGCGCTCAGATGGGTCATCGGCGCCTTGATCAGCCGCTTGCCAGCATTCCGATGCCAGGCCAGCAAACGCCGCATCAGCAGCGCGTCCACCAAAAGATCGAGATAACCGGCAACCGTTCTGCCTTCGTCGGACAGCCATCGCGATAAGTTGTTCTTATTCATAATCTTAGCTTGGTTGTGCGCCAGCATCGTCCAAAATCGCCGAAGCGTCTCAGCCGAATTTGCGGGTCAGAATTGCGCGATGTCGCGCTCCAGGCTCTTGACCCACAGAATGGCTGTCGTGAAAGGAAGCGGTTTACCACTGGCCGGACCCAAATCTCAGCCCACAAATTCCACTGTCTTGCACGACTTGCGCATACTTTGGCAGTCCCAGTGCGTCTGTAAGTTGTTGAAATACTTACTATTTAACCTCTGTTACGGCAGGAGTCGCGAGTTCGAGTCTCGTCGTCCCCGCCATTCATTCCAAAGAACCTAAGAAATGATGGCAACCATAAGTGACGGCCCACAACCCAGCCCACTTACGATTGCATGATTCCTGGGCGAGACCGTGCTGCGCCACCGGACAGCGGACGGATGAAAAACACTTCAGTCGCCAGGCGCACCTTCCCCGCGAGCCAGAAATCCCCAGAGCCGACCGGAAGCATCATACCCTCCTACCCCCAGGGGCTATCCCTTGGAACCCCGGAAACCCTGAGCTGTCTGGAGAGTAGCCAGCCTATGTGAACAACAGATTGCAGCGGACAAGCACACGGAGTAGTCCCGCTGCCGTCCAGCAATGCCAGAAGCGAGCCCCCTTCGATCGGTGATCTACACCGTCAAGATCCCGCTTCTTGCAACGAAATCGGAACCCACACCACGAAAAAAGCCCGGCAATCTGCCGGGCTTTCTCCTGCGCTGAACTTCCTTGAGCGCCTATAACTTCTCGTAGAAATCGCACACGGAGCACGAAATGTAGACTCCGCCGGGGATGCCGCGCTCGCGGTCCTTCACGCGCTTGACGATGCGCGTCGGCTTCTTGCACTTCGGACAGTCGGTCGACTTGGTCGTGTCCATCATCTTCTTGCGGTCGCCTGTTTTTGCTATCTTGGCCATCGGTCGGGTGTTTCTCCTTCTGGGGTTGTCTCTGCGCACATCCGCCACGGCGAACGGCTTCAACGGCGCGGCCATGGGCCAGCCTCCGGGTGCAAAGGAATTGCCTCGAAGGATGGGCAATGGATTTGACTGGAGGGAGCCGGACTCGCTGCCTTCAGTTTACATCAAGGCCGGCGTTGCTTCACTCCGGCTGGCTCGTTCCCGCGGGCGGCACAGGCTGCGTCCTGGGCGGGCCGGGTTGCGAGGCATCCGGCAGTGGAGGCTGCGCATTGGCCGGCGGCGAAGCTTCCGAGTCCGGATTCGCGTCCGGCAGTGGCTCCGGTCTCTGTTTGGGTGGCTGCACCGGCTTCATCACGCCAGTCTCCTGGTTGTCGGCGGGCAGTTTTTCGCCGGGATTGCGGAGACTCGGCGGCGGGGCAGGGGCCTGCGTATTGGGATCGCGCTCTACGTCGCCGGCCTTGGCAACGCGCGTGTTCGCTTCGCCGGCCTCCAGCGGCGTGCCATCGGTGCGCAACAGCCCCGTCACCTCGTCCTTGGTGAAGAAGACCGGCGTCTCGCCCATCCTGGCCACTTCCAGGCGAATCACGTGACTGCCGTCGAAGCGGACAAACTCCACTGGCTGGGGCGGCTTGCCATAAATCCACTCTTCGAAAGGCTTCTTCCCGTCCGTCTCGCGGGTCTTGCCGTCCGGCTGCCCTTTGGCAAAGAGCACCATCTCCGTGCTCATGCCCACCAGCACATGGTGATTGAGGATGGCATCTTTCAACTTGGCTGGAAGCGTGTCAGTGAAGGCCTGGACGGGCGTCTTCACGTCGAACGAGATCAGCGGCGCCAGCAGCGCCTTCACCTCGGCGCCGCTCAGTTCGGGAACACGCTTCTGGAAGGTGAGGGTGAGCCGCGCGCCCGTTGGCTCGTTGTCGCCTCCCTGCACCACTGGATTCATGGCTGGCCCCATGCCGATCTCGACGTGGCGCAGCAGGCGGTGCTTCAGGTCAGGCCCGCCGTTCAGTTCGAAGACGATCCGGGAGCGCTCGACCTTGACGTCGGTCAGCACCACCCGGTCACCGGGCTTGGCAGCCAACCCTTCGGCGGTGACCATATCCAGATAGTCTTCCCCAAACGGCGCGAGCTTGCCGTTGGCCTCGAGCGTCAGGCCCTTGTGCCCGTGCGGAAACGGGCGCATGGCAAATCCCTGCTCCGACGCGAGCAGCCGGATCAGCTCCAGGCGCGTCTTGGCGTCCAGTTCGGATTTGGTCAGCGGAACGTGGGTCGGCTCAATCTGCTGATAGCGCCGGTCGATGGTGTTGATCGTCTGGCCCGTCGACTTGTTGGTCACGACGCCGGTCTTCGTATTGATGGTGATCTGGGCCGTGGCCGCCACGGCAGCCAGCAGCGCAGCGGCGGCGCAACCGCACGCAACCCTTAAATGGCTCTTGCAGTTGACGCCCGCAGCCGCATGTGGAGTTGCGGCATGCTGCGGCCTTGTAGATAGAGATAGCCCGATCATGGGAGCCTCCCATGCATGCGAACTGCATTTAGGCAAAAGATAGCCCCGTTCCTGTAGAGAATGCAAGTTCGCGCATCTGGCTGCTGGATATACTGTGAATTCCGGAGGACGGATTCGAATGCCCATTCGCTGGATGGCCGACGAGGACGCCTATCGCTTTCTTGCCGAGAAGACCGAGGGCCGTTTGGCCACCTGCAACGGGGCCGGACAGCCGTACATTACTCCGCTCAACTACTTTTATCGCGAGGGGAGAATCTACTTCCACAGCAAGCTGACCGGGCGCAAGCTCGACAACCTGGCCCAGAATAGCCAGGTCTGCTTCGAGGTCAGCGAGGTTGCGAAGATTTCAGTCTCAAACGATCGCCCCTGCGCCTGTTCCACCCGCTACACTTCCGTGCTGGCGTTTGGCGCCGCGCGGGTCGTCTCTGACAACGCCGAGAGGACAGCTTTGCTCAACTTGCTGGTGGAGAGGTACGCCGCGGGCAAGGCATTTCAGCCCGTGGAGGAACAGCAGAGCGCCGGGTGCGCCGTAGTCGAGATTCGCATCGACGAGATTAGCGGCAAAAGGAACGTCGATCCGGAGTAAGCCCGCTGCTTTCACGCCCGATCCAGCGAGTTCGGTTGCAACCCTTTGCCGGCGTGTTCAGGTCTTCGTTTCCTCTGGCGATGCCGGGTAGGTTTCGGCGAAGGACTCGTCCGGCGATGTCCGCGGCCAGCCAACCATTACCAGAAACACATCGAGGACAAATAGAGCGATGGCTATGTCGTTGAAGAGCGTGGCTTGTTGCAGATTCGGCCACAGTTGATTGGCTGCCCAGAAGAGAAAAGCAGCCGCCAGCAGGATCGCTTTGACCACCTCCATGCGCGCGGGCCGGTGCGCCACCTGATAAGCGAGGTAGGCAAGAGCGATCATGGCAAGCGGGAACGCGGCGAGCACGTCATGAGCTCTGGCGGGAAACAGCCCGGGAAAGGCGTCCCATGCGACGAGCGCTCCCACGCCCGCCAGCGCGACCACGCCAAGGATCGTGGGGAGAAACCGGTGACCACGGTCAAGACGAATGTACATGGACCATTATTGCCGTCCCTGCAGGAAGAACGCATAAGGAATCGGGACTCGCACTACCCGGCGTTACCGGTCGGGCCTACCGGAGGTTCCTCCCCACGCTCCGGCGCGGGAGGAGCAGCCGGCAATATCTGCACCAGTGAAGGTGCAGATGGCTCTGCGGAGCCCATGGCGGCCTCATGCTGCCGTCGCGCCGCCGCATCCAGATCCACTGGAATCCCTCCCGGCACAATCACCGGTGCGTTGTACCGGTAATCCAGCTCGCGCGTGACGCGGAAGACCACCGGCAGCGCGGCAAGCAGCACCGCGAACGCAACCCAACTGCCATCCAGCCCATAGCCTCCGCCGGTAAGCCAAAGGGGCCCCATGGGATCGCCCTGCACCACCGGCGAATGGTTGTTGACTCCTCTCACGGCGAGTCCGAAGATCAAGGCCCGGCTGGCCTTCCAACCGAAGTTGAGCCCCCAGCTCAGCCACAGAGCCCTGGTGCGCAGATAGGCCGCCGAGAGCACCAGGCTCAGCATCACAGAAACGGCAAGGCTGGCGTGGTTCGACCCCGGCGCTTGAGCCTGCACAATGGCGTAATACGCCGCAAATCCCATCGCCGCCCCGGCCGGCCCCACGGCGTGCTCAAAGCGCTGGAATGCGTAGCCGCGGAAGGCAATCTCCTCGGCCATTGCCGCCAGCGCAAAGAAGGCCGCATCCGCCGCCAGCCAGCCCCAGGCCGAAGGTTGGAAAACGAGAACAATGGCGATGCCGCCGCCAACCACCATCGGCAGCACGCAGATCACGGCCAGCGACCAGCCCACGGCCAGGCCCACGCCCGCTTCGGCCGGCCAGCCTTGCCGAAGCGGCAGCCCCTGCGCGCTCACCGGGTGAAACTGACGGTCCAGCCAGGATCCCATGCCCGCATAGCCCAGCAGCAGCAGAAAGACCAGCACGGCCTGCTCCACCAGGGGGCGCCACTGTTCCGCGACCAGACCGAATGCGCCGCGATGAGCGAGCGACCGGGCAACAAAGAAGTACAGGACCGCTGCAATGAACTGTGCGTAGGCGCGCAGCCGGCCGCCGCCAGTCTCCGGTGGCCTCATGCGCATCTCCAGGCTGCGCTGACCAGCCGTCCTGGTCCGAGCCAGCCTTGTGCGCCGTCGATCCGTCTTCGCAGCCGATCCGCCATTAACCTTCCGTATAGAACTGCGCGATGTTGCGGAATTTCTGTTGGCGCGCCGCCACCAGGATCTCTACCGGCGTCGCCTTCAGCTCGGCCAGGTGCTTCTTCAGCGCTTCGCCCAGCAACCCGGCGCCCCTCTCGCGATCGGTGTGCGCGCCTCCCGCAGGCTCTGAAATAATTTCATCCACGCAGCCCAGCGCCGCAACCTCTGGCGCGGAGATGCGCATGGCCTCGGCCGCCAACTGCTTGTGCGCCGCATCGCGCCACATGATGGCCGCGCAGCTCTCCGGGGTGATCACAAAGTAAAGCGCGTTCTCCAGGATCAGCACCCGGTCGCTGACGGCCAGAGCCAGCGCTCCGCCCGATCCGCCCTCCCCGGTGATGACTGAAATGGTGGGCACGCGCAGCCGCGCCATCTCGCGCAGGTTGTGCGCAATGGCCTCGGCCTGGCCCCGTTCCTCGGCGCCCAGCCCCGGATAGGCGCCCGGCAAGTCGATGAAGCTGACCACCGGCCGGCCAAACTTCTCCGCGATCTTCATGCAGCGCAGAGCCTTGCGGTAACCCTCGGGGTGGGGCATGCCGAAGTTGCGCCGCACCCGCTCTCTGGTGCTGCCGCCCTTGCGGTTGCCGATGACCATCACCTCTTCGTCGCCCAGCCGCGCCATTCCGCAGGCCACAGCCTCATCGTCGCCATAAGCGCGATCCCCGTGAATCTCGCTGAAATCCGTGAAGACCCGCTCGATGAAGTCCATGGGGTAGGGCCGCTGTGGATGGCGCGCCCGCTCAATTCTAGCCCATGCCGGCGAAGCCGCCTCCGCCTGGATGGAGATCCCTGTTTCCTGTTCGCTCATCATGACCTGGCGCCGCTCCGGGCAACGTCACCGCCGGCCCTGCTGCAATTCTACGGGTCCGGGGCGCTGGGGACAAATTGGTTCCGAATGAGAGTTTCTGTTTCTCCACCCGCATAGCCGGACCCCAGGCGCAAAGCGAAGGGCCCCGGCAGCTTTCTTCCCTGGCGATATTCCGTGCGACCGAGAAGCGCCGGTCCAGTTTCTTTCGCCCATCGACCAAAGTGAGGCGCATCACATCCGGTACACTGGGCTGTGGCTATACTCGGAGTCACTCCGAACGGCTTCCAGGAGCGCCATGCATCCTTTTCCCGCTGTTGACCCAATCCCTCTGCCGGCCCCGATATGGCTGTTCAAGCTGCTGCATATCGTTACGCTGGCGCTGCACTTTGTGGCCGTGGAAATGCTGCTGGGCGGACTGCTGCTTGCGGTTCTGCTCAGTCTCTTTCGCGGCTCGCCGGCCTCGATGGTTACCGCGCGGGCGCTGGCTCGCCGGCTCACGGTGGTGATGACGTTTGTCATCAACCTGGCCGTGCCGCCGCTGCTGTTTTCCCAGGTGCTCTACGGAAGGGCGCTTTATACCAGCAGCGTGTTGATCGGCCTCTACTGGATCTCGATTATCGGCCTGCTCATGCTTGCCTACTGGCTGCTTTACCGGTTCTCCGCGCGGCTTGAGGCAGGCAAATCGGCCTGGTGGGTGGGACTGAGCGCGTGGCTGCTGGCCGGCTTCATCGCCCGCCTGCTCTCCACCAATATGACGCTCATGCTGCGCCCCGAGGTCTGGCGCAAAATGTACTCCGCCTCGGCCTCGGGCGCTTATCTGCCCACTGGCGACCCCACCCTGGAGCCGCGCTGGCTGACGATGCTGGCCGGTGGGCTGTTCATCGGCGGGCTGTGGCTGCTCTATCTGGCCGGCCGCTCCACCTTCACGGCGGATGAGAAGCAGTTTGTGGCCGGCCTGGGCGGCAAGGTGGCCGCCGGCTTCGGCATGGTCTATCTTGCAGCCGGGTTATGGGCGATGCGAGTGCAGCCTGAGGTTGTCAAAGCCGGGCTTGCCGGGCACACAGGTTATTCGTTCTACAGGTTTGCCGGTTATGCCGGCTACGGCTGGCTGGTTCTGGTGGCTGTGGCCGTTCTGCTGGGCGCCTATGCCGGACTTGGCAAGCTCACAGCCGCCTGGATCGGATGGACCGGAGTTCTGCTTGCCGTGCTCATCGAGATCGCTTTTACAACCTGCCGGGACGGAGTGCGCGACGTGACCTTGCTCAGCAAAGGCTACGACGTGTGGAACCGAACCGTAGTCACCAACTGGTGGATCGTGGGACTCTTCCTGGTCCTCTTTGTTGCGGGTCTGGGCGTGGTTGGCTGGCTGATTTCGGTGGTGGCGCGCGCAAAGAAGACCATGGAGGCCGCGGCCTGACTCCGCGCGATGAGATTGCCATGACTGAAGAGACGATTCTTCCCTACGAAGCCCTGGAACCCGAGACGTCCGGCGAGAAGTGGACGCGCCGCCTGTTCCTTTGTGCCGCCGGCTTTGCTGGCGCCTGCTACACCGCCGCGCTTGCCTATCCCGTCTACCGCTATCTGGCCTCGCCGGAGGAAATGGCGCTCTCTGCCACGGCAGTCACCGAGGTTACGCTCAAGGACGCGCAAAAGCTGCCCTTGGGCTCGGTGCTGATGTTCAAGTTCGGCACCGCGCCGGCCATGCTCATCCATCACGAGGACGGCCGCTGGGTCGCGCTGACCGCCGTCTGCACGCATCTGGGCTGCACGGTGCAATACGAGCCGCAGGCCGACCGCATCCACTGCGCCTGCCACGGCGGCGTTTACAACGCATACACCGGCGCCAACGTCAGCGGTCCGCCGCCCAAGCCGCTCAAGGTCTTCAAAGTAACTCCCGGCGACGCAGGTGTTGAGGTTTCGCGGAGTTAGGCATTTCACAACGGAACTTATAAGTTCTCTCAAACAAAGGAGCAATTCCATGGGAATCCTCGATTTATTCAGTCTCAAGGGCAAGAACGCGCTGGTTACCGGATCGGGACAGGGTTTGGGAGCCGGCATGGCCATCGCATTCGCCCAGGCAGGCGCCAATGTAACTCTGCATAACTACGACAAGGTATTGGACTCGACGATCGCGGAGGTTGAAAAGACCGGCGTCAAGTACATCTGCCGGTCGGGCGATGTCTGCGACAAGGCGATCGCCCACATGCTGGTGGACGACACGGTCGAGGCCTTCGGCTCCATCGATATTCTGGTGAACAACGCGGGCACCATCCGCCGCGCTCCCGCCGCCGAGCACTCCGAGGAGTTCTGGAACACGGTTATCAACACCAACCTCAACTCCGTGTGGTTCATAAGCCAGTACGCGGGCAGACTGATGCTGGCGCAAGGCCACGGCAAGATTATCAACACCGCTTCGCTGCTAGCCTTCCAAGGCGGCATTCTAGTTCCCGGTTATGCCGCCGCCAAGGGCGCGGTTGCGCAACTGACCAAGGCATTGGCCAATGAATGGGCCGACAAGGGCATCAATGTGAACGCCATCGCTCCCGGCTATATGGCCACCGATAACACGGCGGCATTGCGCGCCGACCCGGCGCGGTCCGCTGCCATTCTTAGTAGGATTCCCATGGGAAGATGGGGCTTGCCTTCGGACTTGGCCGGAGCGGCCGTATTCCTGGCCTCCGATGCAAGCAATTACGTGAACGGCCACATTCTGGTTGTGGATGGCGGATGGCTCTGCCGCTAGCAAGAAGTAAGACACGGGCGCCCCATTCTTGCGACGTTCTTGTTCTTGTCGCAAGGGTGGGATAGCACGAAGCGTGGAACATGGGTGCCCCATCCTTGCGGCGTTTTTGTTCTTCTCGCAAGGGTGGGATAGCACGAGGCGGCAACAAAGGATAGAAGCATGACTGCAAAGACGATCGCAAGCTCCGTATACGATTGGGTGGACGAGCGGCTGGGCCTGAGCGAACTGGCCGCATTCGCGCGCCATAAGACCGTCCCGGTTCACTCCCAGTCCTTTTGGTACTACTGGGGCGGCATCTCGCTCTTCCTTTTCCTGGTTCAGTGCTTCACCGGCGTGCTCCTGCTGGTCTACTACCGGCCGGGGGCGGAAGCATTCGAATCGGTCCGGCAGATCACCTTTGTGATGAACTTTGGCTGGCTGATCCGCTCGGCGCATGCCTGGTCAGCCAACCTGATGATCTTCTCCATCCTCGTCCACATGTTCTCGGTCTACTTCATGAAGGCCTACCGCAAGCCGCGCGAGTTCGGCTGGCTGAGCGGCATGGCGCTGCTGGGCATTGCCTCGGTCTTCGGATTCTCAGGCTACCTGCTGCCCATGGACGAACTCAGCTACTTCGCCACCAAGGTCGGCCTGGAGATTCCCGCGGCTATTCCGTGGATCGGCCCCGCTGTCGCGAATATGCTGCGCGGCGGCCCGGAGGTGGGCGAGTTTACCGTGCAGCGCTTCTTTGCGTTGCACGTCGTAGTGCTGCCGGCCCTCTTCATACCGCTGCTGGCATTTCACCTGTGGCTGGTGCAGCGCCACGGCAACGCCTCGCCGCCCAGCGTAGAAGCCCTGCCGCCGGAGCAGCGCAAGTCCATGCCTTTCATGCCCAACTTCCTGCGCAAGGACCTGGCCATGTGGCTGATCTCATTGAACATTCTGGCGCTGCTGGCCTCGGTCTTTCCCTGGGCGCTGGGCAGGCAAGCCGACTCCCTGGTTCCCGCGCCCGCCGGCATTCATCCCGAGTGGTACTTCATGAGCCCCTTCGAGATGCTCAAGATGCTGGGCGCCATCCTACCCGGCGAATCCGGTGAAATCGCTGGGATTCTGGTCTTCACTCTCGGCATTGTGCTTTGGATTCTGATTCCCTTCTACGACATTCGGAAGGAATCCGGCCAGCGTGCCCGCGCAGCGCACTACTTTGGCCTGCTGGCGGTCTTCGCGCTGCTGGCCACAACGGTTATCGGCTACTGGACGATTCGGTAAGGCAGCTTCTAGCTATTAGCTACTAGCTGCTAGCCCATCGTGCTGAATCGAAACACATAGCATTGGGCAAGAGCGAGCTAGAAGCTATTAGCTAGAAGCTAGGAGCTAAGTATGAACTATCCATTCTGGGACATTCCTTATCTCGGCTCGGGCTGGGTGATCGGCATCATCGCCATCTTCCACGTCATGATCTCGCAGTTTGCCGTGGGCGGCGGCCTCTATCTGCCCATGGCCGAGCGCAAAGCGCAGCGCATGGCCGACCCGGAACTGCGTGCGGCGTGGCTGGCCCAGCTCGTCAGCCACTCGAAGTTCTTTCTTATCCTCACCGGCGTCTTCGGCACCATCTCCGGCGTGGGTATCTGGTTCGCTATCGGGCTCACCCACCCCGAAGCCACCAGCACGCTGATTCATAACTTCGTCTTCGGCTGGGCTATGGAGTGGGTCTTCTTCCTCGTCGAGCTATCGACCGCCGCCGTCTACTATTACACCTGGAACAGGATCGACCCCAAGCTGCACCTGACCGTGGGCTGGGTTTATGCCGGCGCCTCCGCCGCCACGCTCATCATCATCAACGGCATTCTCGCCTTTATGCTCACGCCCGGTGACACCTGGCTTGCCGTGGCCGGAACCGGCCAGGAGGCCAGCAAGTTCTGGAACGCCTTCTTCAATCCCACCTACTGGCCCAGCTTGTTTCTGCGCTGCGGCGTTTGCATCTCGCTGGCCGGCGTCTGGGCGCTCATCACCTCCAGCCGCATCGACGGCGACAAGCAGCCCGCCCTCAAGGCATCGCTCGTCAAGTGGAGCGTCAAGTGGCTGGTGCCCTCCTTTGTGGCCACGCCCTTCCTCATGATCTGGTATCTCTACATGGTTCCCGCGTCCCAGCGCGCGCTGCTCACCCTGGGCATCGATACCATCGGCGCCGGAACCTTCTCCACCGTTACGCGCATCGCCCTCATCATCGTCGTCACCTCGGCCACCATCGTCGGCGTCGCCTACTACCTGGCCTATCGCAATCCGGTGGAGTTCAATCTCTCCCACGCGGTGGCCGTGCTGCTGCTGGCGCTTATGGCTACCGGCGCAGGCGAATACTCGCGCGAGATGCTGCGCAAGCCCTACGTCATCGGCCGCTGGATGTACTCGAACGGCGTCCGCGTCCCCTACGTCAGCCGCATCAACCAGGAAGGCTATCTGGCCCACTCGATGTGGGTGTGGAGCGGCCAGCAGGCGAACGACCCGACCATGCTGCCACCGGTCACCTTCTACTCGACCGATCCCGCTCGCACCTACTCCCGCGGCGAGGCCATCTTCCGCGGCGAGTGCGGCTCCTGCCACACGCTCTCCGGCTACCGCCCGCTTAAGAGTCTGTTAGCCGGACGCGACCGCGCCAACATCGGCAGCTTCATCGCCATGCTCCACGAGTACAAGCCCGACTCGCCCTACCGCCGCTTCATGCCGCCCATGGTGGGAACCAAGCAGGACGTGGACGACCTCACCAATTACCTGAACGCGCAGGTGAACCCGGCGGCGCCCAGTTCACAGAAGGGTGCCCTGGCGGCCGAGGCAAAGAGGTAATCTCTCAATGCGAATTTGCCGCTTTGGCGGCGTTCATCGGGTTCCTGGTCACTCCTTCCGTGGTCAAAAAGAAGCGCAAGGATGGAGTGACCCGACTCAACGGCTTTGAGCGGACGCAGCCGGCCTGGGGTGCGAGGCCGTGCTTCCCTCGGTCATCCCCAGCGCCCACTTGATCGCTTCAAAATACATCTTCCGAACGTCGGGATCGTCCCACGACTCCTCGGTGTGGCCGAGCGTCGAATAGAAGACGCGGCCCTTGCCGTAGAGCTTGCTCCACGCCACCGGGAAGTCGTGGTCGGCGCGGTGGATGCGCGGATTGTTGTCGTAGTCGAGCCTGGTGGGATCGAGGCTGAGAAGCACATTCACGCTGTCGCGCGACCAATCCTTCGGCTGATAGATCTCATCGTATTTGACAAAGGCGGCTGGGAAGTGGCGCACAGCCGGAAAACTGGGGTCTTCGTTGACGATGGGCGCATTGAAGGTCATCCAGGGATGCTCGTCGAACCAGCCGCCGATCATCTCTCCGTACTCCGGCCAGGTGTGATTTGTGTCGAGCGCCGCGTGGATTCCCACAAAGCCCTTCCCGTCCTCCTTGATGAACGAGAGCATATCAAGCTTCTGGCTTGCGTCCATGTCCAGCTCGCCGCTGGTGCTGGCAAACACGAGTACGTCAAAGTGGTTGAGATTCTTCGCGTTTCTCGGCAAGTCCTTCTTGGTGAGCAGCTTCGTGTCCGTGCGCATTGTCGTGTCCCACAGTCCGCTCTCCTTGCCCATGTTGTAAACGGCGGCCATCGCCGCCGAAACGGATTCGTGCTCCCAGTCCTTGGTCTGGCCAATCACCAGCACATGCTTCAAGTGGACCTCCTCGGCGTGCGGCGGGGGCGGCAATGCGCCGCTTCCGGCTGACTGTCCCTGGCTGCGGCTGCCCTGGCCAAGAATCGCAAGGCCAAGCAGAACAGGAAGAAAAGAACGAAGGTTTCTCATGGCGAGCATGTGCGCCCCTCTGGCTATTATCGCGCCGAGAGCTGAGATGGTATCAAGGGTGAGGCAACCGGAAGAGTTAAGAGTGTTCGGCAAGAGTATGAGCCGCTGCCCGAACCGTGATCATCAGCGTCATTGGATTTGTAGGGGATGCCATAAACCCGAGTCTTTCGTAAAATCGCTTAGCGCTCTCGTTGATCGCATGAACGAGAATTGCCCGAATGCCGGCAATTTCGGCGGCTTGGACAGTTCTGAGAACTGCATCCTTCAAAAGAGCCGAACCGACTCCACGCCCCTGTAACTTGAGATCGATGGCAAGCCGCCCAATCACCATCACGGGGACGGGGTCAGGCATATTCCGCCTCACCCGGCCAGGAGCATCCCTGTGCGCCGCCGCACCCGCAGCCAGCGCATAGTAGCCCAGAACCTGCCGCCCGATGCAAACCACATAGGTCCGGGATGCGCCGCTTTCCTCATTGGGAAGCGCTCTGCGCTTGAGCCAGTCGTCAAGTTCCGGCTCACCGCATAAGAATTGCGAGAGATCCTGAGCGGGGTTCAGCTTTTCTGGAGCGGAGATTTCTCCAATCTCTACTTCTCCCATGGCGCCTTCGTCGTGAGCAGGCGAGTCAACCCGGGATTGTCTTTCGGCGGCGCATCTAGCATGGCCGTGAAGCGCTGGAATGCTTCGTCGTCCAGTTGGAAATAGCACTGGTCGAGCAAGACGGATTCCGCCTCCCGGCAGGCAGCATCCAGCATGAAGTCGGAACGGCTGCGTCCTTGCGCTTCCGCCGCCCGGTCGATTAGCGCCTTCTGGTTGCGGGTGACGCGGAGATTGATGTTCTCCGCGCGCAGACGGCTCGATTCGGCGGCCACCGTGCCCATCGATTTACCTCCACTTGTACTCACAATCAGTGTACATTGATGTGCGCACATTGTAAACACTGGAATGACCGCCCGATTCCCTTGCTGCACAGGGAGGGCCATGCGGCTCCGACCTGCCAGCCTTGGCGTACAATTGGTCTCAATCCGGACTCATCGAAGGGAGCGCAATTTATGGAAATGAACGACGACCTACGTGACATGGCGCTAAATCGGTATGGCTATGGATGTTGGGAGGCGCCCTACTGGTTCCTTGGAGTTGAGGAGGGCGTAGATAGTAAACGCGAGAGCGTTGATCGAAGAGAACGAATTGCGACATGGCGCGAATTGGGCAGTCTCGAATTAGACGACTGCCGCGAGTTTCACGACTGCCTTTATGATCGCCTTAATACGGAGAACCCGTTGCACGGGAAAGGAGCAAAACTTCAGAGAACCTGGAAGAATCTCATTCGGGCCTTGATGGTTTTTGATGGAAAATTACAGGATTCAGAAGATTATGATTGTCGGCTTAAATATCAAAAGGAAAAATGGGGATACCGGACTAGCGAAACATGCGTTATTGAGTTTTCCGGTTTGGCGACCAGAAACACAAAAGATAGAGGCCCCCACACACTCTATCGGGCGGAAAGGATCAAGTTCCTTCGAGAAAAAATATGCTTACATAATCCCCAGTTCGTTGCTGTATATGGAACAAGTGATCGTAAGCCATGGGGAAAAATCTCTGAGGGCGCGTCTCGGGAAATCGGCGCGAGAATAATCGACATGAATGGGCG
>JBEKDH010000109.1:0-14833 GCA_050014455.1 Occallatibacter sp. | reverse complement strand
CCATAGGTCCATATCTCGATCATGGGTGTGTTGCGCTCGTTGTAGAGGGTCCACTCACCGGTGCGGATATTCAAGCGGCATGCGCCGGCGGCCGTGGCCACCCACACGTTCTCGCCCTCCACAGATACGCCGTAGACCACATCGTTCGAGAGCCCGGAGTTCAACTGCGTGTAGCTGTCGATGCGCCCGCCGGAGATGCGGCTCAACCCCGCCATGGTGCCCGCCCAAACGTCGCCCGTGCGTTTGTCCAACGCCAGCGTGAGCACGGCGCGATGCGCAAGCCCGTCCTTGGTGGTGTAGGTCTTCCACTTGCCGCTTTCGTAGACCGCGAGTCCATTGTCCGTGCCCGCCCAGATGCGGTCGCCATCCACCAGCACGGAGTACACGTGATTGTCCGGCAGGCCATTGTCGGTGGTGAAGTTCTCAAAGCGGAAGCGCGGCATCGCAGGCGCTTGCGGTGCGGCCACCTGCGGTGGGGCGGACGGCGCCTGCGCGCCACGAGACGCTGCGGCTCCAGCGGTTGCCTTCGGCACGGGCGCCGCTGGCGCGGCATAGGCCGCCGTTCCGGCAACCAGAAGCAATGCGGCGATGCACAACTTTTTCATCGCGTCCTCAAATACTCGATCAGATCGTTGAGTTCATCTTTGGTCAAATCGTTGGTGCGCCCGTGCTTGTCTTCCGGGTTGTAAACCGTCCAGATCTCTTCCAGCGTGCGCGCCGAGCCGTCGTGCAGGTAAGGCGCGGTGAGCGCAATGTTCGTCAACGGCGCCGATTTCAGAAGGCCTGTATTGTCGGTGGGCTTGCGCGTTCCCACGTCGAAGATCTTCTGGTTGGTGCCCTTGGGGCCGCTGTGACAGTAAGAGCAGCGATTCACCTCGGGAATCGGCTTCCCGAATTTGTCCACGGCGCGATCAAACAGAGCCTGTCCGCGTTCCTGTGCAGGCGTCATCTCGCGGCCCGGCAGCCGCCAGCGGTTAGGCCTGGTCGGCAAATTGCGGATGTAAACCGCCAGGTCGGCAAGCGTGAGGTTGTCGTAGTTCTCCGAGCGCCAGAAGTACTTTTCCGTCCTCGGTCCGCACTCGGTGGGAATGTTCGGATTGGTGCCGGTCCACTTGTAGGGCTCGGTGTCCTTTACGCCTTCGAGCAACTTGTTGTCCACAATGCTGCGCCCAAAGCCGTCAGGTTCCAGGTTCCATTGGATACCGTCGAACGTGGAGTCGATGTGGCAGGTGGCGCAGCCGATCTGGCCCTGGAACGAATAGCGCGCGGTATAAAACGTCTGCTCCCCGCGGCGTAGCACCGAGACGGTCTTCGGCCCGGCAAGCTGGATGGTCGAAGCCACGCGATCGGTGCGCGTGTCGATCACGCTGATCGTGTCGTCAAGCCGGTTGGCCACAAACAGCCTGCGCCCATCGCGCGCGAGCGTCAAGCCGCGCGGATTGTGCCCCACTGCAATGCGCGCTGCCACGTAGTTCGCGCTGGCGGAAAGATCCTGCACGAAAGGCTCGGGGTGCGCGTGGATGAAGCGCAGCAGCCGCGGTACATCGATCGCTGTCACCATCTCGGAGCCGCCGCAGGTGATGTAGATGCGCGATTTGTCAGGCGCAATGGCCACGCCGAAGGGCATTGCGGCATAGCGCTCCAACTCATCGAGCGGCACTTCGACGGGCTTGCCTACGTCCGCGCCAAAGACCGTGAGCGTGTCTTCGAAAGCTCCTCCGTGCTCCAGATGCGCCAGCGGCACAAGATTCTTGGGGTGGTACTGGGCAACGGCGCCCAGCCGTCCATCCGCGGAAAGAGCCGCATGGAAGACGCCGGCGATCGCGTGCAGCGGCATACGATCCACCACCACCGCGCGCGTTGCATCGATCACCGTAATCTCGGACTCCGGCGCGGTGCGATTGTCCAGGCCGGTCCGCACGCGCGGCGGATTCGGATAGATGTGCGTTCCGTAAATCCTGCTTCCGTCCGGAGAGAGCGCCAGATAGCTCGATCCGCGCCCGGCCAGCAGGCGCTTCTCCTCGACGCCTGTCCGGGCGTCGAGCACGGCCACGTCGTTGCTGATGCGATTGGCCACAAACAGCCGCTTGCCGCCGCGATCCTCGATCACGCTCGACGGCTCCGCACCCACCGGCCACGTCGCGATCACCGCAAGAGCGCCGGTATCAATCACCGAGAGCGTGTCGTCCCAGGAGTTGGTCACAAACAGCCGCGCTCCGTCGGGCGAAAGCGAGAAGCCGCGCGGCACGCGCCCCACGGCAATGTTCTTGATCACCGCATAGCTCGTAGCATCCAGCACGCGAACCTCTTCGCTCTGCTGGCAGAGCACATAGAGCCGCGCACCATCCGGCGAGAGAAGAACCTCAAGTGGCGACGCGTACTCCGCCTCTTCTGGCGCTGTGCCACTCGTGTCCGCACTAACACCCCGGCCGGGAAAGAGCGCGACTGCAAAGAACGCGAGCGCAACCGTGAAGGCAGCAACTGCAAGCGGCGCAAATATCGCCGATCGAACTCGCATCCCGGCTAGATGGCGACCACTCACTTCGGTTCCTCCACGGTGAGTACGCGATCCACGCTCAGCTTTTCAAGCGTCTGCTCGCGCCCGCTGGGCCAGTGAACGATGAGTTTGTCGATGGTGGTTGCGGCGCCCAGCCCGAAGTGCAGCCGGCCATCGTCCTGCGAAAGATACCCTGAGCCGGCCACTCGTTCGGCCGTATGCCGCTGGCCCGCGGCCAAGACTTCAACGCGCGCGCCGATGCCGTCGCGATTGCTCTTTGCCTTGGAGCCGGGAGCATTGTTCCGGTCGCCGGGTCGCATGGCACCCACCAGCTTGATGGCGATCCAGTGGCCGGTGTTGGTCGAGACGTTGTGCAGCAGCGTTCCCTTGCCACCCAGATTCACAACAAAGGCATCCATCTTGCCGTCGTTGTCGTAGTCCGCAAAGCACGCGCCGCGCGCCGTGGTGCGCACACTCATCACCGGCCCGGCATCGCGCGAAACGTCGGCAAACTTGTCGTTGCCCAGTCCGCGAAACAGCGTGTGCTCCTGCGGAATCAGGTGAATCAGCCCGCCGTGGAAGATGAGAATGTCGAGTTGCCCATCGTTGTCGAAGTCGTAGACGCCTGTACCCCAACTCACGTATTGCGCGTTGGTCTGCGAGACGCCGTTGGACGCGCCCAAGTCTTCAAAGCTCTGCTTCTCGGTGTTGCGCAGGAAGCGGTTGTAATGCCCATCCGTGACCCACAAGTCGAGCACTCCGCGGCCCTCGAAATCGGCAAACACCGGACCCATCGAAGAGGTCGATTCCCCGTTCTGCCCGAAGGCAGTGCCCGTATCGTTGCCGATCTCCTCGAAGGTTCCATCGTGCTTGTTTTGGAAGAGAAAGTTCTCCGTGCGATCGTTGGCAACGTAGATATCGTCCCAGCCGTCGTTGTCGAAGTCCGCCGCCGTGACGCCCATGGTGCGGCCAACGTAGGCGCCGATACCGGACTTTTCGCTTACATCGGTAAAAGTTCCGTCGCAGTTGTTATGAAAGAGCTGATTGGTCTCGCCCTCATAGTCCAGTGGCCCCGGATAGTTGTCCGCCGCATAAAAGGCGCGATACTTGGGATCGAACTTGACGTAACGGCCCACAAATAGATCCACGCAGCCGTCCTTGTCGTAATCCAGCCACGTGGAGCTGATGGCCCATCCGTCCACCTTGATGCCGGCCTTTGCAGTTACGTCGGTAAAGTGGCCGTTGCCGTCGTTGTGATAGAGAATCACTTTGCCGTAGCCGGTGACCAGCAAATCTTCATAACCGTCGTTGTCGTAGTCCGCCGCGGTTACGGCCACCGAGTACATATCGGGATTGAGGCCGGCCTTGTCCGTCACGTCGGTAAAGCGGCCGTTGCCGTCGTTCCGATAAAGATGATTGTGCGGAAGCGGATTCGGCTTCTCCTTCAACGGATACGGATGCATCGAGTCGTCGAGCGGCCGTCCATTCACCACGTAGAGAGACTCCAGGCCGGAGTTGTTGTAGTCGAACCAGATGCAGCCTGCGCCGGTTCCCTCCAGCAGCGAACCTAACTGCCGCGAACCGAAGCTGTGCGTAAAGTCAATGCCCGCCTTGTCGGTTGCGTCTTCAAAGCGAATGACGCCCACCTGCGGTGCGGCCAGCGGCGCCTGCGGCACAGAGGAAGCAGCAGGCGGGGGAGCGGTTTGCGCGGCGGCCATGGAGACAACGCCAAATAAAAGAAGAAAGCGATAATTCATCTCAGTTGCCTCCCGCGGGCTTCTGCGGCGTTGCTCCACCAGCATTCGCGCCAGAGAGATCGACCGGCGTTGTGGTGCGCTGCAACACCGCCGGCATACGATTCTCTGAAGAGCGCTCCGGACCTGTATGACAGCCCACGCAATAGCGCTGTTCGCCGCGGCGAATCCAGAACCATCCATGCTCCTGGCGCACCACCGCGCCCTTTTCATCGAGCAGCGCAAAACGGATGGGCTTGTCTGCCGGCGTCTTCACAAGAAAGGAACCGTCCGCCTCGACCGGTGCCGTGCCCGTAACCACCGCGCGTCCGCCGTCCAGCATCTCCAGCCGCACCGATTTCGGAGCTGACTTGAGGTCGCCCATGCGCGATTGCCGCGCATCGAGCGCCATCATGTTGGCGTAGCTCCAATCGTGCAGCCCAGTGGGATGATGCTTGGGCCTGGCGCGCGGTGCAATCAGTGCTGGCTCGACCAGATCCTCGCCGCTCTGGGCCAGCACCGTTTGCATTGCTGCCGCGCCGGGCTTCCATAATTTGAGCGCGTAATGCGCACCGGCTGCTGCCCTCGGGCTCATCAGCCAGTCGCCCGAGGCAGTCTCGGCAATTGCGCCCGCATACTCACCGCGCGGCGCAGCGATGGGCTCCTCCTGCGCCAAAGGCGAAGTGAACTTTGCCAGCCCAACTCCATGCGTGAAGACCAAATCGCCCGAGGCTAACTGCTTTCCACCCCAGCGCGCCCTGCCATGATCGCAGCGGTACGATTCCACTCCGCTTCCGTCGGAGTAAACCAGAAACAGCTCAGGAGTGGAACCCACGCCGAGCGGGAAGCCGGCTTCAAAGAGAATGCGCCCATCCAGCAGCACATCGGCCGGGATGGCGCTGGCCGGCAGGTAAGACAGTGGAACCACCGTCGCTCCCGCATCCGCATCGATCGGTGCAAGCGCCGAGGAAGCAGCCTTGCCCGCGGCCTCAAGCTGAAAACCATGCGGCGTTCGGCGCGCATAGACCAACTGGCCGGCGGGCAGATAGAAAGGACGAATCGCATCGGCCTCGCCCGCGATCAGATTGCGCAGCGAATGGTCGGCCAGCCTGAGCTCCCAAATCTGCCAGGGATCGCCCGCGGCTCGCTTGCCGGCGAAGAGCACCGTCTTGGCATCGAAGGAGACATTGGCGTCGGCTGTGGCCGCAAAGCCCGGCACCAGCGGCTCCGCCTTGCCCTGGTGGACCAGCATGAGCTGCGCGCCTTTGGGAAAGCGCTCCCCGCCGCGCAGCGCGGCCAGCGGCTCGTAGACCGGCGCCGCGGTGACGATGATATCCGCGTCGATAGTTGCGCCAATGCTATGGGCCGCATCGGGCGCAAAGCCGTAAACCGGAATCAGCAAGGCAACCGAAGCGACCGTCGCCAGACTTCTGGCCGGGACCCTCATCCGACGGCCTCCATGGGCCGCACACATGCCGGCTCGCGCAGCAAAAGTCCGCGCCGCCGCCGCTCCAATTCAAGCTCTCGCAGCGACAGATACGGGTCGAGCGCGGCCATCATACCGTCGAATTCGGCAAAGTCTAGCGACTGATCGCCGTCGCTCCACGCCTTCTCCGGGTTGGGATGCACCTCGACCAGCAGTCCATCGGCGCCGGCCGCAACCGCAACGCGCGCCAATGCAGGAACCAGGTCGCGATGGCCCGCCGCGTGGCTAGGATCGGCAATCACCGGCAGATGCGAAATCTGCTTGAGCAGCACGACTGCGCCCACGTCGAAGGTGTTGCGCGTGGCCGTTTCAAAGGTGCGAATGCCGCGCTCGCAGAGGATCACATTGGGGTTGCCGCAATCCAGGATCAGCTGCGCCGAGCGCAGAAGGTCGGCGATGGTGGCCACCAGGCCGCGCTTCAGCAGTATCGGACGCCCCGAACGCGCCGCGGCTTCCAGCAGCGAGAAGTTCTCCATATTGCGCGCACCGATTTGCAAAATGTCGGCATACTCGGCCACCACGGGAACGTCGTCTTCCGACATGACTTCGGTCACGATGGCCAACCCGCTCTCTTCCCGTGCGCGAGCCAGTATCTTCAGGCCTTCCAGGCCCAACCCTTGAAATGCGTATGGGGAACTGCGCGGCTTGAATGCGCCGCCTCGCAGAATGCGCGCTCCGGCGCGGCGCACATGGTTGGCGGTGGCCATCAGTTGAAACTCCGTTTCAACTGAGCAGGGCCCAGCCATGGTGATGAACTCGTCGCCGCCGATTTCGAGATCCAACACCGGCACGACGGTCTGGCGGCGCCGCGCGCTCTTCAGGCAATCGGGAGTTTCAGCAAATCGCTTGCGCCAATCTTCACGCACCCTGTGCGCTCCGTTTCTGGGGAAGCGGAAGCGTCAGACTACCGCGATCGCCTGTGCCACGCATCCATCGAAAGGTTGAGGCGGCGCCTTGCCCAAGCGCTGGAAACCCCTGTTTACACTGGAAAAACCAAGAGCAATTCCTCACGTACGCGCCAGCGGCGGGGAACGGTAGCCGAAGGCCGCATCCACAACCGCCGCAACCCCCAGCGCGGTCTCGTCCTCGAGCGGACGCGCTACAATCTGCACGCCGATCGGCAGTCCCTCGGGTGAGTTGCCAACGGGAACCACTGCTGCGGGAGCGGCCAGCGCGTTGAACCACTGCGTGTACCGCACGGCGTCAAGGTACTTCACCGTTTGGCCCTCGACCATCCACTCGCGCTCGCCGTGGCGGAAGGCTGGAATGCTGGCAACAGGGCACAGGAGCACCGGATACTTGCTCATCTCGGCAAGGGTCTTTGAGCGCAGCAGGTCGAGCTCGGCCCAAGCGTCCAGCAACTCGACAGCCGTCAGCGGCGGCGCGCCCTCGGCAAAGCCAAGGAATTCGTTGAAGATAGGGCTCAGCCGATGCTCTTTGCCGCGAATCGCGGGCGCGTAAAACATCGCTCCGCACTGCACAAAGAACTTCCACCACAACCGCCGCAGCGGCTCGATGGTGCTCGGTCTGAAGGGCTCCACGCGAAAGCCGGCGTCCTCGAGCGCCGTCGCCGCCGCACACACCGCCGCGCGAGTCTCCGGCGTAACTGGAACCAGCCCATCGTCCTCGAAGAAGCCGATGGTGTTCTCGCGCAGCTCGGCTAAGCCAGGCTCGCGCAACGCAAGCGGCGGACTCACCGGATCGAGCGGATCCTGGCCGCTCAGCGCGCGGAAGAGCAGCGCCACGTCGGCCATCGTCCGCGCCATGGGACCGATGGCGCCAAGAATCGCGAAGGGGCCCACGCACGGCGGAAGATGTCCGCGGCCCGGAATGCGGCCCGGCGTGGGCTTGAGCGAACAAATCCCCGTGAAGTGCGCCGGCACGCGCACCGATCCGCCACTGTCGCTGCCCAGTCCCGCTGCCGAAAGCCCCGCCGCAATGGCCGCCGACTCTCCGCCGCTCGATCCGCCCGGCGACCGCTCCAGATCCCACGGGTTCCGCGTGCGCCCGTGCAAAAGATTCGCGGTCTCGTACGCCATCAGAAACTCCGGGCAGTTGGTGACGCCCAGAATCAACGCCCCCGCCGCGCGCAACCGCGCGACCACTTGTGCATCTTCGCGCGGCACGTCGCCCTCGTGGAGCAGGCTGCCTATCTCGCACTTCAATCCTCGTGTCGCAATGGAAGACTTTACGGTGACTGGCAATCCAAACAACGGTCGACGCGCGCGCTGCCCCTTCCACGCGTCGTGCTTGCGCGCCCTCTCGCGGACGCGTTCCGCATCGAAGTCCGCGAACGCGTTCAACTGCGGATTCAATCGCTCGATCTGCGCGATATGCGCCTCGGCCAACTCCACCACGGAAATCTCGCCAGAGCGCAGAAGCTCCAGTTGCCGCACCGCCGGAGCCAACACCAACTCGTTCATGGATGCGCCGCCGGGGCAACCGCCGGCGCCAGATCGTCTTGCGGCGTCGATGGCATTGCCTTGTAGTCGAAGCGATACGACCGCGCCGGCTCGCCGGAATCCCATCGGTCATTCCAGTTCAACTGATAGTCCAGGGACTGCGCGTCCTGCGGGTATTCCTCAGATTCGGGATAGGGATAGGCGCTCATCGCGTGAAACGGCAACTGCGCCACCGTGAACGGCGATGCGTCCCACCAATCCATGTCCTTCACAAATCCATTGGCAAAGAAGAAGTAGTCGCGCTTCCAATGCGCCGGCAGCGCGGGCAGCTTCGATGCGTCGAACTCCGCCGCAATCTCCTCGCCGCTGCCGAAGATTACGAAGCGATCGTCGATGTTCTTCACCAACTCCGTCACGTCGCCCATGTGCGTGTAACTTCCCCGTTGCCGCTGGAAGGGTCCTGTCAAACTCACACGGTCGTAGTCATAGTCCAAATCGCCGGGGCTTGCGCCTTCCGTCTGCTTCGGGTAGCCGCGGAAGTGCAGCGTGGCCGTGGCGAGCGGAACCTCCACCGTGCGCGCCTCTGCCTCGGCGTTGTTATCGATCAGCACCTGATCCCAGTAAATCTCCAGGTTGGTTACCAATCGAATCTTCCGCGCTCCCTCGGGCAGCTTGCCGCTCAGATCCACCACAATGGTGCGCTCCAGGCCCGCCGGAAAGCCCACATCGCCGGCGATGCGCCGCCAAGCGCCGTCAGGCATCTGCGCTTCAACGTAAGGCGAGATGGGTTTCACGCCCGCCTGCCACGCCGCATACAGCGAGGTGGCGCTGAAGTAGTTCACATAGCCCGTCATCATCAGCCGAAGCTGAGCGCTTGGCTGGACGTCTCCCAAATCCAACGTGAGGGCATGCAGATTGGCAAAGCCATCGTAAGGCAGCGCCGTGAATCCGCTTGCGAACTTGTGATCGCGGCGGCTCACCTGTTCGAGCACATCGCGGCCCTCGCCATCCCACGCGCCCAGGGGCAGCCGCGCGCCCGCTGTAGCCACCACGCGGCCCGAGGCAAAGGGCGGATCGTCCAGGAAGCGCTCGTCGGGATTGACCTCGACGTTTTCCGGATGATCGACCGCAACCAGCCGCAATTGGTCGATGTAATTGACCTCCTCCATCGGCTCCATGAAGCGCAGGCTCAGTTTGCCGTTCACCGGCGCCAATTGCGTTCCATCCACCTTGATCCACTCGCCGGGGTTCGGGATATTCCGCCGCGTAGGCGTGAACCAGTGGCCCACCACCGCCGCGCCAATCACATCCGTTACCAACTTGTACTTATGCCCGTCCCACGCAAAAAGCACCGGGCAAGAACTCCCGCGGCGGTCGGCTTCTTTCATGGCAATCACCGGCTGGTGGGGCAGGCCGATCTCATCCTGCAACACTCCGGTGGGCCACAGAATGCGCAGCAGGTCGATGCCTTCCGCATCGCCCAAGCCAACCAAAATCTGCGGCGGCGCCTGCGTCTGGTAGCCCGAAGCTCCGGCGAGCTCCCACTTCTGCCAGTGGCCGGCGGCGAAGACCTCCACCTTCACGCCCAACGCGGTCTTGTTATCGGCATAGCCGCTCAGGTCGAGGCGCACAAAATGATTCTTGTTGGCGCCCACATTGCGCAGCAGCACCGGAGGCGCGTTCAACTGCGTCACAATCAAATCCGCCGCGCCGTCACCAGCCACATCGGCGGCAATCAATCCGCGCGGCGCGGTCAGCTTCACGCTGTCCAGCCCCAGCGCATGGCTCACGTCCTCGAACGTTCCGTCGCCGCGATTGCGGAAGACGCGCACTTGCGGTCCTGCTTTGGTCTCGATAATCGCTGCAAGATCGATCCAGCCGTCGTTATCAATATCGACAGCCGTAACTCCCCATCCGCGAATTACCTCTTCCCGCCGATATTTCACATCCTCTTTTGTCGCAGGTTCGTGCTTTGGCGACATCAGGTCAAGCGGCGAAGGTCCATGGATCGGCAATTCCACTCGCTCAAACTGTCGCCCAATATGATTCGGTCCCTCCACATTCCGCCACAGCGTAAACCCAGGCGCGCCGGCATGGGTTACGGCAATATCCATCCAGCCGTCCTTGTTGTAGTCGAGCACGGCGATGCCCATCGAGGGCGGCAGCTTCACCACGTCTCGGCCTGCCAGCGTACTGACTTCAAGACCAGGTGTCTTACTGAATTGCTCGCCGCCCGAGTAGAGCGGTTGCGTCGGGTACTTTCCCTCGCGCGGATTCACGTAAATCAACGGCGCTGGCCCATCGCCGGTCACAGCGATGTCTACCGCGCGGTCATTGTTGAAATCGGTAAGGATGGCCGATGCGGTCGCCCCGCTGCCGCCCAATCCGGTTGGTTCGGTCCATTCCGTGAAGGTCTTGTTGCCGTTATTCCGCCACAAAACGTTCGGCGTGCCTCCTTCTCTCAGAGGAGCACCAGTCAAAAAAAGATCCATATCCCCGTCGTGGTCGTAATCGATAAACGTAATTCCCGTAGGCCGGTTCATCGGCTTCAGTCCAGCCTCCGCGGTCACGTCCTGAAACTTTCCGTGGCCCAGGTTGCGAAACAGCAGCACCGCATCGTCCAGCGCAACGGCCAGATCGTTCAATCCATCCCCGTCGTAGTCGCCCACAGCGCAGGCCATGGCATGGCCTGACGCCTTCAGCCCCGCCGCCGCCGCGTCCCAATCCTCAAAGCTGCCATCGCCCTTGTTGTGCAGCACGCGAATAGCCTGCGGCCCGGTCTGCATCAGCACGAGGTCCATGGCGCCCGAGCCGGTCGCGTCCATCATGCAGGCGCCGCCTGTCGTCGTCCACTTCTCGCCGTTCCCAGCAGAGACTATGGGCGCCCCAGGTCCGGACTTTCGGACCTGGGAAGCCATGAAACTCGCCACCAGTTTCACCGGGATCATCGGCTTCCGGCCCGCCTCATGCTCCTCCACCGGCGTCACCGTCGAATAGTGCCCCTGCTCGCCGTAAGCCAGCCCGATCGGAGCTCCGATCTTGGTGCTGGTCAGGTGCTGGAAGCGCTTGAAATGATCCTTCGCCTCCGCGGTGCGGCCGGCCCGCTGTAGCGCACGCGCCAGGGCAAACTCCGCCGAAGCGTGAAGCGGCGCTATCTCCAGCGCCTTCTGAAAGATCGCGATCGCGGTGTCGTAATCCTTCAGTTCCTGGTAGCAGACGCCCTCAAAGTAGTAGGAATCCGCATCCGCGGGGTCGAACTTCACCGCCTGCTGAAAGCTCTTGAGCGCCGGCTCCATCTCGTTGCCCGCGTGCTGGGCAAGGCCCAGGTTGTACCAAGCTTGAGCACTGCTCTCGTCCAAAACGAGGGCGGCACGAAGTGCCTTCTTGGCTTCGTCCAGCTTTTGCAGCGTCAGCAGCGCAATGCCTTCGTTGACGGCCGCCTGCGCGAGCTTTGGATCCTTCTTCATGGCCTCGGCAAAGCTGTCGGCTGCGCGCTCGGTAAACTGCTGGCCCATCTGCGCCACGCCGCGATTGTTCGTCCGCACCGCATCGGCATCAAAGCGCGCCTGCGCCCCCGCTGCTGCCGCAACCGCCGCAAAAAAAGCAAGGGCCACCGGCCCAATGTTTCTCGTCAACCTCGTTCTCAACTTCATCTCCACGGCGGCCGGCCATCGCAGCCCCACGATTCCGCCGAACCTTACCAGTGTATGCGAGCGGCCAGTTCAGCCGCATCGTCGCAAAGATGGGCGCGGTGATCCGGTGCCCAGCCGAAGCCCCTCCCAATTTATACTTCTCCTGTGTTCCGGTCCGTCAAGAACGGTTCCCTGTGAACGAAACCCCTATGGACGAAAAGAAGAGCAGCAAGCGCCGGATTGGCGTCATCACCACCTCGCGCGCCGATTACAGCCACCTCTACTGGCCCCTGCGCGAGCTGGCCGCCCGCCCCGAGGTGGAGCTGGGCCTCTTTGCCTTGGGCGCGCACTTATCGCCCGAATTTGGCTCGACCATCAACGAGATCGAGCGCGACGCCATCCCCGGCCTGGAGATCAAGGCGCGCATCGAGTGCCTGCTCAGCTCCGACAGCGATACCGCCATGGCCAAGACCATCGGCATGGCCATCCTCGGCCTGGCCGACGCGCTCACGGCATGGCGGCCCGACCTGCTGCTGCTGATCGCCGACCGCTATGAGATGCTGGCGCCGGCATCGGTTGCGTTGGCGCTGAGGATTCCCATCGCCCACATCGAGGGCGGCGAGATCAGCCAGGGGGCCATTGACGACCAGGTGCGCAACGCCCTTACCAAGCTGGCCCACATCCACTTCACATCCACCCCCACTGCCCGGCGCCGGGTCATCGCCATGGGCGAAGAGCCCTGGCGCGTTTATCGCGCCGGCGCGCCCTCGCTCGACCACCTGCGCCGCTCCGCGCTCCTCGCCCGCCCCGCTCTCGAAGCCCGCCTAGGTCTCACGCTTCTGTCGCCCACCATTCTGGCCGCATATCACCCGGTTACCATCCTCCGAGATACAACCGTTGAAGCCGATTCGCTCTTCTTCGCGCTTGCCCAGACCCCCGGCCAGCTTCTCTTCGTCTATCCCAACGCCGACGCAGGGAGCTACGCGCTCATTGAGCGCACCAAGGCGCTGGCGGCCAGGCGCCCGCAAACCCATATCTTCGTCAACCTCGACCCCATTACCTACTGGAGCCTCCTGGGCCAGGTGGACGCGCTCATCGGCAACTCGTCTTCCGGCATCATGGAAGCCGCCTCCTACGCCTTGCCCACCGTCAACGTGGGTCTGCGCCAGCAGGGCCGCGAGCGTGCCCGCAACGTGATGGACGCGCCAGCTGAAGCCGCCGCAATTCTCAGCGCGCTCAACCAGGCTCTCGAGCCGGAGTTCCGAAAAGCCCTGCGCGGCATGGAAAACCCCTATGGCGACGGAACCGCCGCGCAGACCATCGCTCGCGTCCTCACCACCGTTCCGCTCGAGAGCCTGCTCATCAAGCAGCCCACGCCGCTGCCGTACCAGACCGAGAACACCGATGAGCGATAAGCTGGATTTGCCCCATGAGCTGGGTGCCCCATCCTTGCGCCTTCTTTCTGGCGCAAGGGTGGGAGACCACGAATCCAAGCTCGGTGCCCCAGGTCTCGATTCTGAGACTTGGGAGACCTCGATAATCGAGCGCCCTGTCATTCCGCTCTCCGCGCCCGACATCACCCAAGCCGAGATCGATGCCGTTACGGCGGTCCTGCGCACGCCGCACCTCAGCCAAGGCCCCGAGCTGGCGGTCTTTGAAAAGGCTCTGGCCCAGTACCACGGAGTTCCCCAAGCGGTAGCCGTCAGCTCCGGCACAGCCGGCCTGCACCTGGCTTTGCTTACGCTGGGCATCGGTGCGGGCGACGAGGTCATCGTCCCTTCCTTCGCCTTTGTCGCCGCGGCGAACGCGGTCCATCAAGTTCGCGCCACGCCGGTCTTTGCGGAGATCGACCGCGCGACTCTCAACCTCGATCCCGACGCGGTCGAGCGCGCCGTCACACCCCGCACCCGTGCCATTCTTGCCGTCCACACCTTCGGCATTCCCGCCGAGATGGACGCGCTGCAGGCAATCGCCAGCCGCTGCCACCTGGCTCTCGTTGAGGACGCCTGCGAGGCTATCGGTGCGGAATTCGGCGACCCGCCGCAAACCAGCCGCGTGGGCAGCTTCGGTGACCTTGCCGTCTTCGGCTTCTATCCCAATAAACAACTCACTACCGGCGAAGGCGGCGCCGTGCTGGCCCGCGACCCCACCCACGCCGCCCACATGCGCCGCCTGCGCAACCAGGGCCGGGGCCCAAAGCAGATGCAACTCCAGCAGTCTGCCGGCGATTGGCTCGAGTACGCCGAACCGGGCTACAACTACCGCCTCTCCGAGATCGCCTGCGCCCTCGGCCGGGTGCAGTTGAGCCGCATCGATGAGATCCTTGCGCTGCGCCGGGCCGCCGCCGAACGCTACGACGCGCTGCTCAGGGCGATTCCCGTCTCCGGCCTCGAACTCCCGCCGCTCACGCTGTCCCGCTGCGTCATCAGTTGGTTTGTTTACGTGGTTCGCCTTACCGAGCACGTCGACCGCGACCGCGTTCAGGCCGCCCTGGCCCGCCGCGGCATCGCGACCGGACGTTACTTTGCCCCTATCCATTTGCAGCCTGCATGGCGCGCCTGCCCCAGCGCCGGTACGGCCTCGCTGCCCCTCACCGAGGCTATTGCACCCCGCATGCTGGCTCTCCCCTTCTTCAATCGCATCACTGCCCGCCAGCAGGAGGAGGTGGCCGATGCCCTCCGGGAGGCTATCGGCTCCGAGGTCTGACGTGCAGAATGCCGCTTCTGAAGTCGCAAATTTGGCGATCGATACCTTGTGCCCCTTTGTAAACCGGCGGCAATTTCCGCCGATTGCTGCTTCTCGCGCATAGGAATTGACGCGGAAGAACGCCCTTCCGGCGACCCCTCCACCGCGTTCGCGCATCGATGGAAGCGAGATACTGGAATTCACGCGAAAATGACCGAACGGAGTCTTGACAAAGCTGCAAAAGGGGCGCAACATCATCCCAAATTGGTTCTACCGCCCGGTGCGTTTCAAATGAGGAGTCCCCACTCTAGATTCCCTGCTCCGGAAACGGTTCTCTCACGCCTTCGCTCCCTAGACTGACCTCATCTCACGTTGAAGGGCAGGCAAATATGGTCGTC
>JBEKDH010000108.1:0-27164 GCA_050014455.1 Occallatibacter sp. | reverse complement strand
GGACGCAATGCCTCACGAGCGCGGCCCATCGCCTGTGCCCCCATCCGAATTCTTCTGCAATGCTCTCGCCGATCCCAAAACTCGCTTCTGCCGCGATCCGCCAACCGCTCGCCACTCGTCAATGGATTCCCCGTCTGACCCAAGGTAAACCATTGACACTAAGGCACTTCCACATCGCGCCGTGCCCGCTTCCAGAGTGCTTGGCCCTGCTCCGGTAACGGGCACCTGCGTGCCACACCATGATTCCCAAATCGCGCCGCCAGCCCCGCTCCATTCCCTCAATAAACGGGATGGGCCGAAGAGACGCCTAACGAATATCGTAGCGCGTCCCGGCTGTGCTTGCAAGTTCTCGATTACTTGATCTCGATGGTCGCGATGCCTTCGAACTTCTTCCGGATGGCCTCGGCCTCGTCCTTGGTCGCGTTCTCCTTCAGCGCCTTCGGAGCGCCGTCCACCAGATCCTTGGCTTCCTTCAGGCCTAGCGAGGTAACCTCGCGCACGGCCTTGATGGTGCTGATCTTGTTTGCGCCGAAGTCCTTCAGGATGACCTGAAACTCGGTCTTCTCTTCAACCACCGGAGCCGCCGCGCCCGCTGCCGCTACCGCTACCGGAGCCGCCGCTGCCGCCGAGACGCCAAGACGCGCTTCCAGCTTCTTCACCAGAGCCGCCGCTTCCAGCAAGCTCAGCGACACAATTTGTTCTTCCAACTGCACCAGATCCGCCATTTTCTTCTCCATTCAGAATCGTTTGACCAATGTCGTTTGAATTGCCCTTACCGGCCGCCAGTCCTGGCTGAGAGTTTCCGATGCGCCAGACCCGCGCACTCCCTGCCTGTTCTAGGGCCAAAATCCCCTAAATCCAGCCTCTAGCTCTTAGCAATAGGCTGAAAACCTATGGCTGCCCCACCCTCGCGACGCTCTTGTTTCTGTCGCTAGGGTGGGAAACCACAAATCCCTGAGGCTGGGTGCCCCAGGTCCGGATTTTCGGACCTGGGATACCACGAAAACCCACTACCGCAACTTACGCGGCAAACTTCTCCTTCTCCACGCCCTGGGCGAGCACCACCGCCAGATCCCGTCCCGTGGCGTTGAGCACGGTAGCCAGCCGCTGCGCCGGAGCATTGATGAGGAAGAGCAGCTTCGCAAAGAGCTCCTCTTTGCCCGGCATGGTGGCCAGCGACTTCACCTCGTCCACGCTCAGCAACTTGCCGTCCACAATGCCCAGCTTGAACTGAAACTCAGCGTTCTCGCCCGCCCACTTGGCAAAGACCTTGGCCAGCGCCACTGGATCGCCAGAGGTAAATGCCACCGAATTCACGCCCTTCAGCCCCTTCAGCGCGGCCTCAACCCGCGTGCCCTGGCCAGAGACGGCTGCCAGCTTGTTCTTTACCACCCGGTACTTGCCGCCCGCCTCGCGGATCACCTTGCGCAGCGCATAGTCCTTGGCCACGGTCAGCTTCGAGAATGTGCCGATGATGGCCGTTGTCGAGCCTTCAAGCTCCCGCGCCAGCAACTTCACCTTCTCCGTTTTCTTTGCCCTTGAAATCGCCATTGTCTTCGCTCCGCTTCGACAGGGATCAGAGATCAGGGGTCAGGGATCAGTAAGCGAAACTGTTTGATCCTTGCCCGCTTTCTTCTCAATCCCGCTTCCTCGCCCTCACCGGGCGCCTGTTTCGAATCCTGTTTTTGAATATTCACACCAGGCCAGCAGTGGGCCGGGCTTTTACTGATCCCTGACCCCTGATCTCTGACCCCTGCTTCTACCGCTTGCCGGCCGCGTCGGCAACGGCCGAATCCAGCGGCACACCGGGCCCCATCGTCGAGCTCAGCGTCACGCTCTTGATGTATTTGCCCTTGGCCGCCGAAGGCTTGGCGCGCACAATCGAACCGATCACGGTGGTCGCGTTTTCCACCAGCTTCTGAGGGTCGAAGCTCAGCTTGCCCACCGGCACATGCACCAGGCTGGTCTTGTCGGCCCTGAACTCCACCTTGCCGGCCTTGATCTCCCTCACCGCCGCGGCCACGTCCATGGTCACCGTTCCGGTTTTGGGATTCGGCATCAGGCCCTTCGGTCCAAGAATCTTGCCCAGACGGCCCACCACCTTCATCATGTCCGGCGTGGCGATCAGCGCATCGAAGGCGGTCCAGCCCTCTTTCTGAATCTTCTCCACCATCTCTTCGCCGCCCACAAAGTCGGCGCCGGCCGCGGTGGCTTCCTTCTGGCGGTCGCCGGTGGCAATCACGGCCACCGTCTTTGACTTGCCCAGCCCGTGCGGCAGAACCACCGTCCCGCGCACCATCTGGTCGGCATGGCGCGTATCCACGCCCAGACGCAGCGTCAGGTCCACCGTCTCGTCGAACTTGGCGTACTTCACCTGCTTGAGCAGCCCAACGGCCTCCGGCAGAGGATACGACGGCTTGGTCACAGCCGCGCGCGCCTTCACAATGTTCTTGCTGTCTTTTCGGGCCATTCCATCCTCGTCTCCCACCGCTCTTGCCAGCCCCGCATTGCGGGGAGCCCGGGTACCAGCTCACGGCCAACGCGTTTCGCGTTCCGCTGCCGGCATACTCGAACGGGCCCAAAAACCGTGGTGCTAATGACTGCCCAGAGATTTCCTCCGGGCGCATCTTTGGATCATAACGAAACGGCCGCCCAAATGCAAACCAGGCGTCCGCGGCCAGGCGCTGCGGTCAGAGCCCCAGCTTCCGCACCTCGTCGTTGTAATACTTGCGGTAGAGGATATCCCACTCCTGCGAGCCTTCGACGATGATCTTGCGCTGGTTGGCGATCTTCAGCCGCGCCGCCGTGTCGATCCCAGCCTCCTGGGTGAGCAATGCCGTCAGCGCCTTTTTCGCCTCCTGGCGGATGGTGTTGCGGTCCTCAAGGAAGCCCACTTGGTCGATCTCGGCCAGAGTGTCGGCCACGGCGTGGGCCAGCTTGTTCAGCTTGTCGGGGCTGATCCTCATAGCACCGCCTTGTACTTCTTGGCCAGCTCGGTCTTCACCTTCTTGAACATCTCGGCATATTGCGCGCCCGACTTGCGCATCTCCTCGGAGTACGCGTCCAAAATCACGCGCACCTCCTCGTTGATGCGGTCTTCAAGGGAAAGCTCTTCGACCAGAGCCTCGGCAACGCGCGCTTCAACCACCTTCAAGTCGCTGGTGGCGATCATCTTGGCGTCGATGAGGTGCTTGACCGTGCGGCGGGCCAGATACCCGATGTAATCGCGGGAAAAAATCATGGGCTAAACCTCAAGATACCGCATTCGCCCGCCCCCTGTACACCGCCAGCCCGCGGAAAGCTCCCGCATCCTACTCAAACCGGTAAAGGGTCACCTTTTCCGTTCTCAGCTGCCGACCATCGAAGCGCCAGCCTTTTCCCTGGTCGTTCTCATCGCCGTTCAGCCGCCTTCCGCCAACCCACTTCCCATCCTCGAAGCTGCCCTCGTCCACAGCGGCAATGCCCACTTGCTGCCCGCTCGCCGCCAGAGGAGTAAACGAGACCCTGAAGCCCTCGCCGGCGCCCAAAAACTCATCCGGCCCGGTCGCCATGATGAGCCCATAGCCGCTCTCGGCGTGGTGGCCGAAGATTTCGTCCAGGGTCACATGCAGCACGTAGCCGCCCATGGTGAAATCCACCGAGTCGTGTCCCTTGCCGAGCACGAATCCATGCACGTCGCCCGCGCTCTGGTGCTCAGCGAGCAGAGGCGCCAGCTTCGCAATCGTCGCGTAGCTCGTTGCAAGGTCGCCCTTCTCATCCATCTCAGAATCGATCCCGAAGGGAGAAAAACCAAAGCCGGCCTCCTCGCCCAGCGCATAAAAGACATTCGCCGCGCCCGCCGCGCCGCCGTTGGTCTCCGGCATATAAAGCGGATTGCCGTCGCGATGGTAGCGCTTGCACCACTCGGCAAAGTTCGCGGCATACAGGTCGGGCGCATAAAAATCCAGCGCCGATCCGGCGGCCTTCCAAATATCCACTACCCGCGGCTCCGGGCATCCGCTGGGATATTCACCCGGATGCGCGCCCTCTCCCGCAAGCCATGTATTCACATACATGGGAATGTCGTAGGCAGCTTTGCCCCTGGCCGCTACGCCATGAATGAAGCGGGCATAGTGCCAAGCCATGAATATCTCATCCGCCCGCTCGCCATCGCCAAAGACCTCCGCCCAGGTTCCGGCCATCTTGTCGCCATTCGCATCCCACAGCGCCCGCAACTCCGGATAGAGTGCCTCCCGGTGCGCCTTCAAATAAGCGGTCAGCTCAGCGGGAACGGCCGAGGCAAAGGCCTTGTTCGCGGCCTCCGAGCGGTCGCGCGAATCGCCCAGAACCCCAACCTCGTTCTCCACCTGAATCATCAATCATCACCACGGTGTGGTCGCGCCCATCCACTTCCTTCAGGTGCCGCATCAAAGCAGCATAGGCGCGCCCATCCGCCTCCTGTGTGGCGGCACCCATGGGGCTCAGAATCTCCACCTCGCCTCCGTGCTCCACCACCCTCGGGAACCGGCGCGTATCCCGCTTGACCCAAACCGGCGGATAGCTCGACATCCCGTTCTTCCACGAAGCCAGCCACAGGAAGACGATGCGCTCCTGCTCATGGCGCGCCTGCTCGAGCAGCCCGTCGACCAGCGTGAAGTCGAAGCTGCCCTCCCTGGGCTCAATCAGCTCCCAGCTCAGCGGTGTCACCACGGCATTCAGCCCCATCGCCTTCAGCCGCGGCCAGATCGGCTTCATATACTCAAGGCTCGACGACGAGGAGTTGTGCAGCTCGCCCGACAGCATCAGAAACGGCTTGCCGTCCACGATCAGCTGCGTCGCCGCGCCGCGCTTTTCCAGGTGCGGAGGCGCCGCCGCGGGGATGGCCTCTTGAGCAAGGAGCACGCCGGCGTCGAGAGCTGCAAACAGCATCAGAGTTGGCAACGCGAAACGTTGAATGTGCATAATGACAGGCAGTCTAACACATGCTCGCCCCGCCTGTTGAGCCGCCTGCCGGGGCCCTTTCTCCGCCGCTAAGCCTTCCCCGCCGTCCCATTTCGACAGCTCGTTTCAATTGCGGACAATCCCTGTAACCGCAACTGATTCCGCTCCGATCTTTGGTTGCCTCGGATTGCGCCGGGCGCTAGCTTTGAACCCTGGAGCGTCAGACCGTGGCCGTCCTCTCCGTCGATCTCGCTTACGGCCTTTGGTCTCATCTGGGCATCGTCGTCCTCGACCGGATGCCCCCTCAATACGCCCCTAACCCGCTCCAATCCGGCCCCGGCCTGCCCCTCAGGCCGCCATTTGCCGAGCCGGACCGATTGCAACCAAACCACTCCCCCATCGCCTGCGAGATCATCCCTCCCTTTGCCCCCGGCCTGGACGAGAATCTAGCTGCGGCGCCGGCAGGCCCGGTAGACGCCAACCTGCTTGCCGGCCGCCTCAATCACCTCTGCTGCATGCGCGGCATCCGCATCCTGATGCTTGACGGTCCCCAAGCTTGGAAGTCGCGCTCGAACGGCCTGGAACACGCGCGGGTGAGCGACCGCCAGCTCAACCGGGTGGCCAAGACCGGCCTGCCCGGCCTGGTCAAGCCCCTCACCTGCCGCACCTTCGCCGAGCTCTGCCTGGATGTGTACGACGCCCTCTGCCGCCGCGGCTGGCGCAGGCTTTCCACGCGCGATCAACCCGGCTCCGCGATGGGCCAGAACCAGGAGCGCATCCTCGTCGAGAGCTGCCCCTACGCCGCGTGGAAGTCGCTTGGACTCAAACCCCTGCCATCCAAACGCCGGGCGAAGGTCAGCGACTTGGCCGAGGCCTGGGCCGCCCTGAGTTCGCTGATCCCCATCGCCACCAGCCGCCCGCCCAATCACGATCAATTGCAGGCCATCGTCGCCGGACTGCCCGGCCTGGCCCTCGAAGAGCGCAACTCCGCCGCCGCGCGCATCGTCGGCAACCCTCCCCGCCGCGAAGACGGCCACTGGCGCGAAGGGTTCATCGTCCTCCCCCTGCCGCCTGTTAAGCCGGTTGGGCTGCGCTGGCTGAATTAGCAGACCGCACTCCGGAAACTCCGCAACTTCCAAGCTTTTTGGCGGGGTCTTCCGCCGCTGGTCCCGTTCTTTTTCGCCTGTCTTCCCGCCCTGTGATGTGCTGCCGCTTCGCGTCAGTCTCGTTTGGCCCACCCGACGGGCTTGAACCCCTAGCGCCGAGCATTTTGGGTGGATTTATGGGTGCTTATGGGTGTATATATGGGTGTGAGGGCCGAATCTTCGAGACCGCCGACATCCCGATCACCCCCGAAGTGCTCACGCTCATCGCCGAAATCGACGAGTTCAAAGGGGCATGGCGCGCGCTGGGAACCCTGGCGCCCGAACGCCTGAGCGCCTTGCGCCGCGTGGCGACCATCGAGAGCATCGGCTCTTCGACGCGCATCGAGGGCAGCAAACTCTCCGACCGTGACGTGGAGCGCCTGCTTGCCAATCTGGAGATCAAATCCTTTGCCACCCGCGACGAGCAGGAGGTCGCCGGCTACGCCGAGGTCATGGAGACCATCTTCCATGCGTGGCCGGAGATTCCGGTCACCGAAAACCACATCAAGCAGCTTCACCGCGATCTTTTGCAGTACAGCGAGAAGGACGACCGGCACCGCGGCGAGTACAAGACGCTCCCGAATAGCGTCGCGGCATTCGACGACGCCGGCCAGCAGATTGCCGTCGTCTTCGAGACCGCCTCGCCCTTCGACACGCCCCGGCTGATGGCCGAGCTTGTCGCTTGGCTACGGGAGGCCCAGGAACTGAAGCGGCTCCATCCGCTGCTCGTCATTGCCATCTTTACGGTCGTGTTTCTCGAAATCCACCCTTTCCAGGACGGGAACGGCCGCTTGAGCCGTGCCCTCACCACGCTTCTCTTGCTGAAGGCCGGCTACGCCTATGTCCCCTACAGTTCTCTCGAAGGCGTGATCGAGAACAGCAAAGAGGGGTACTACCTGGCGCTACGGCAGACGCAAAGCACCCTCCGCGCCCAAACTCCAACGGCGGGGGCGCCGAACTGGCAGCCGTGGCTGATCTTTTTTCTGCGAGCATTGCAGCAGCAGGAACGGCGGCTGGCGGCCAAGGTGGAACGCGAGCGGGTAGTGATCGCCGCCTTGCCCGAGCTGGACCTTCAGATCCTCGACCACGTCCGCCAGCACGGCCGCGTTACCATGGCCGACATGGTCCGCGCCACCGGCGCCAGCCGCAACACGTTGAAGGACCATTTCCGCAACCTGGTTGAAAAGGGACATCTTGCCCGACATGGAACCGGCAAGGGTTCCTGGTATGCACTGCCCTGACGAGCAATAAGGAGATCCCAGGTCTCGGAAGCGAGACCCGGGGCACCCGGCGAATCATTCCGTTCCTGCGTCGACCGAGTCATGCTTCAGAATATCTCCTGGAGCGCAGTTCAGCTCTTTGCACAGGGCGTCGAGAGTTGAGAATCGAATGGCCTTTGCCTTGTTGCTCTTCAGAATGGATAGGTTTGCAAGCGTAATTCCGACACGGCCGGCAAGTTCCGTTAGAGAGATACCTCGTTCGAGCATGACTCGGTCGAGATGAATTCGAATCGTCATGACTCCCTCCCTATACAGTGAGCTCGCTTTCCGTTTTGAGTGCGTAGCCGCGGCGAAATGCCTCGGCGAGCACTGCGAGCACGATTCCCATAAAGATCGCGTCGAAATCGATCGCCCAGGAGAAATGTGCACCTGATTCGGTCACCGTCCCCCAGTTCAGCAACGCACCACAAAAGACCGTTTGCAGAAGGGAACCGATCACGACGGCCCCGCCCATCATCCGCAAGCGACTCGGTGTCTTGGGATGAAACGGTTCTCCGGCTCCAGCGGGTTCCAGAATTCTCATCAGCAGGTAGAGAACCACTGCATGGTAAGCTCGTGAAACGAGTTCCATAGCCCAGATCCACCATCTCGCTTCGGTGCCTCGAAACATATCGAAGGAGAATTCCAGTGGGCCACTTTGGGCGACGAAAGATACATAGGGCCAAGTGGAATGAGGAGCAATTGGAGCGATTGCCAAGACCAGAACACCTGTAGTTGCCAGAAAAAACGCCACCTTGACCACTAAATGGAGTGTTGAAGCAATTGATTTCGGGCCAATGAGGTTCATATTTCCTCCAATGAACGCAATTATCGGCCACAAAATATCGAATGTCAATAAAGATTTGCTGTTTAACGATAAATTCCTCAGGATTGATTTTTGTCCCGGGCATAAACCCGCGGTGCGCGCGAATTTCCAGCCGCTGTTCTTCCCTGAGCGCCTTGTTCTTCTTGAGGCGCTTGAAGAACTCTTCGAAGACACTGAGGACGGTGGGGCTCAGGCTGACGCCTTCGGGTTCGGGGCGTTCCTTGAGCTTGAGCCGAACCTCTGCGCCGAAGTCGAGGAGCTGAGGGTTGGAAAGCTCCATGCCGGCCTTGCGGGCCCGCATGATGTCTGCGTTTTCGCTCTCGACTTGGCTCAGAGCAAAAAGGGCGATCCTGGCCGGATCGCCCTTTACGCGAGACTCTTCGATGACTGCTTCGCGCAGATCGATTTACTGCGTCTGCGGAACCGGTACCCTGGGCGCAGCCGCCTGCGGAGGCGCTGCCGGCTTGGGCTTGGGGGCGTCCTGCTTCTTTGCCGGCGCCAGAATGGCGTGCAGGATGGTGCCCTCCATGCGCGGCATGAACTCCACAATTCCCGCCTCGCCAATGTCCTGGATGAGGCGGTTGATGATGGCGTAGCCCAGTTCGCGGTGGGCCATCTGCCGGCCCCGGAAGCGCAGGCTGGCCTTTACCTTGTCGCCGTCCACCAGGAAGCGAACCGCCTGATTCTTCTTGGTCTGGTAGTCGTGCTCGTCCACGGTCACTGAGAACTTGACCTCCTTGACCACGATCACCTTTTGCTTTTTGCGGGCGGCGCGCTCGCTTTTGTCCTTTTCGTAAAGGTAACGCCCGTAGTCCTGGATGCGGCATACCGGGGGAATCGCGCTGGGCGACACCTCTACCAGATCCAGACCCCGTTCGCGGGCTATTCTCAGCGCCTCATAGGGAGGCAGGATGCCCAGCTGTTCGCCGTTTTCGTCGATGACGCGGATCTCGCGCGCGCGAATTCGATCGTTGATGCGGATAAAGGACTTTGCGGAACGTTTATCGAGTGCGATGGTGCTCCTCCAGAAGTCGTTCGTACCCGCCTCCGGCGGCAACCGGAAATGGCCGCGGGCGCACGAACGCACGCTAAGTATAGCATTGGCCCGGCTCCGCTGAACAAAGGGTTTACAAGGGATTACGACTCGCTCGCGTTCTCACCGTGCCAAAACCGGAGCCGGCATGAAGCGGCTGCATCGCGACAACACTGTCATCCTGAGCGGCCCGACTCGCCCCGGCGCGTAAGGTCCAGAGATGAACAGGCCGAAAGCCCCGTGCCAAATCCTTTCGCTCTTTTCCTGGCGCAAGGTTCAACAAAGGGTTGGCCCAGGGTGAGACCAGCCTCGCCGCCAAACCGCGACGCCATCCTCGCGCCTCACCTCGCAACATACAAGGACGGGAGCCCTCCAACCTAAATCCGCCCGCTTATCAGGAGCGAAGGTCGCCACGGCGACCGCAGTCGAAAAATCTACGGTTGCCTTTTGCTGCGCGCCTGGGACAACATGGATCAAGAGAATTCGGCTTTCAGCTCCAGCAAACGAGCTAGAGCCTAGAAGCTGGAGGACAAAAGCTGCCCTTCAAACCCAAATCCGCAAAGCCACGCGCCTTCCTCAACGAAGCCGGTCTCTACGACTGCGCAGTCAAGGCCCTCGGCCGCCAGATGCGCTCCGAGGCCGAGCTGCGGCGGCTCATCGAAAGGCGCGCGGAGCCGGGCGAGCGGGGCGCGGCGGCCATCGCGCAAGCGATCGCTCGCCTCCGCGAACACGGCTACCTGGACGACGCGGCCTTTGCGGAGACCTACGCACGCCTGCGCCAGGAGGATGAAAAGCTGGGCCAGCGGCGTGTAGCACAGGATTTAAGGCAGAAAGGTGTCCACAACACCCTGATCGCCGAAACCCTGGACGCCCGCTACGGTCAGACCAACGAGGAGACCCTGGCTCGCGAGCACCTGGAACGCAAGCGTCTGCGCAAGCCGGAGAACGAAAAGGAGACCGCGCGGGTGATGCGCCGGCTGGTGGCGGCGGGTTTCTCGACCGGTGTCATCTACAAGATCCTTCGCCAGTGGGACGTGCCCGACGAAGCCCTGGCCGCGCTCGATAACCTGGGCAGCCTGGAGGACGAGCCGCGCGAGGGGTAGGAGCAGCCCTACTCGCTGCGGCGAGTTGCGGTTGGAATGAACTGGCGCCAACTCGCTGACTCGCCATCACCGCGAAGCGGTGGCTAACTTGCCGATTTTGTTTACAAACCGGCTCATCCAACTATCGTCTTCATAGCTCGCCGCCATCTCAGATCCGGAAGGCCGGAACTGGGCCCCGGCCGTTCAGGCCGCAACAGCGGACAGCTCACTGATAGTCCCGATATCGGCCATCAATCGAGGATCGCGAACTTCGCAGGCGTCTCCGGCTCGCTCCGCGCGGCCAGAATGGCCTTCACCATCGCCGCGTCCGAGACGGCGGAGCCGGCCTCTTGCATCCTTGTCGCCTGGTCAGAGAAGAGCCTGCAAATCCTTACCGCAAGTGCGGCCAACTGAACTGGATAACCTGGCAAGCTCCCCGGTGGAAACAGATCCCTGTTCCTTTCGAGGAAGGCCGCCGCCGCCTTCACCATCCTGTGTTCTTCGCGGCTTTCTTCCCTTTCGTAAGTGAAAGCCCATGCCTTGACGCGGTTCGCTATCTCAGCCTGGGACTCGCAGTTAACAGAGACTCCCGTCGCCGCAAAGACCCGGCAATCGTAATCGCGGCAGGTTTGGGGGCGATCTTCATAAATGGAGCATTCCCCCTCAACCAGCATGGGGCAGCGGCCCTGGTCGTCATAACCCATGAGCACATGGCCCTTGGGCAGGCCCGGTGCGGGAAACAGCAGCGCGCGGGGAATTCGCCGGATGGTTCGCGTCTCTTCCGGCCCGATATGGATGAACATGGAAGAGCGGCAGCACCCTCGGCAAGCGCCGCAAGGCACATCGGCGCCGTCCTTGCCCGATCGCAACGAAGCCTCGGCACCGCTCAGCCAAATCGAGAAGCTGCCGGCAGGCACGCCTTCGGCTTCGCCCGATCCGTCCTTCTCGCCTTTATTCCTGTTGCTCATCCCGCATTGCTTCTCGATGTTGGAACTGGAGGTTTTCAAGCTGCCTGGGAGAACTTCTTTACTTTGGGCCGCTTGCGTTGCGCTGCGTGCCACAAATCGTACTGCTGCTGCAGATCGAGCCACATCCCTGGCTCGGTCCCAAACGCATCCGCCAGCCGCAGCGCCATCGCCGCTGTAAACGACGCGCGCCCATTCAACAACCTTGAAAGTGTAGACCGCGCGACCCGCAGCCGCCTTGCCGCCTCGCCCACCTGCACCGTACCGAGGTATTCGCGGAGAATCTCGCCCGGATGCGCCGGGTTGTACATCGTCATCGCCATACCCGTTCTCCTTATCGGCTAGTGGTAATCCTGATAATCCACAAGAATCGCATTCTCATCTTCGAATATGAAGGTCATGCGCCAATTCCCATTCACCTTGACCGACCAATGATTCGCAAGCGCTCCCTTGAGCGGATGCAGATTCCAGCCGGGGACATTCATGCGTTTCTCATTCTTGGCCGTGTTCAGCAGCGAGAGCTGCCTGCGCAGCCTGATCGCATGGGCAGGCTGAATTCCTGCCTTGCTGCCGACAAGGAAGAACTTCTCCAGGCCCGCATGACGAAACGACTGGATCATCTCCGTACTGTAGCTCGTAGCGCCTCACGCGTCAAGCGATAATTCATTCGGCTTGTCTTGTTTGGCTATTCTGGCCTTCAACGCACGAGGGCCGCTCCCACCGGGAACGGCCCTCGTGCGTTGGGTGAACCAAGGCAAGAAGAATCAGTCTCCCGCAACCAGCTCTCCTGCTTCCCTCTCCACCGGCTTGGCGGGGGCGATTGCGTCCAAGCGAACCAGGCCCTCGACCGGCTTCTCGCCCAGAACATGCTCGCGATAGAGCTTGGCCATGCGCGCGTTCTCGGCGTCCTGCTTCACCTTGTCCGCAGAGGTTACGGCGCGGGCGCGCATCTTCTCTTCGCGGGCGTTCTTGGCGATGCCCAGTCGCCGTCATGTGCATCTTCTCGATGATGTTGCGCCAGCCCACGCCCGTGTTATAGGCGCAGAAGCTGATCTCGCCCTCCTGCGTGGCGTAGGGAATGATGCACTGCTCGGTGCGCCGGAAGTCGTAGTTGAACAGGTCCTGGAACCACATGCCGGCGATGAACAGGAAGTTCCAGCGGTCGGCGCGGCGCTTCTGGATGTCTGCCAGCGTGCGGTCGCCTTTGACGCTGCCGTAGTCCTTGCCGGTGGCATTGAAGGTCTTGTCCATCTTCTTCATCATGTCGGTGATTCTGAAGTGGGTAGGCGCCTGGAAGGGATCGTAATTGCGCAGCAGCGCTAGCCCGAAGCCGATCACCGAGAGCCACTTGCCGCGGGCCGCGTCGTTCACCTTGGCCAGATCCTTGGCCACCTTGTCCATATTCAGGAAGGCTGTTACCGGAGCGGCTTCCTTGGTCTCCTTGTCGATCATCAGCGCCATGCCGATGCCGCAGTTGGGATGGCAGCCGCAACTGAGCTGGCCCCACTCCGCCTGCGGCCCGTGAATCAGGTCGGCCCAGTCGCTGAATGTCGCCATGAAGCTGATGGGGAACCAGTCGCGCTCCGGCTCGCCGATGCCGCACTGCTTCTTCACGTCGTGCGCCATGTGGCTGAGCGTGTAGCGCTGCACGGTGCGGCGCTCGTCGGTGATGTCCTCGTCGCGGCCCGTAAAGCTCACCGGCTGGAAGCTCAGGAAGCTGATCTTCTTGGGGTTGTCCAGCGCGAACTGGATGATGCGCCCCACCTGCTCGTTGTTGATGCCGTTGATGATCGTCGTCACCGGCACAATTTCCACGCCGGCTTCGTGCAGGTTGTTGATGGCCTGCAGCTTCACGTCGAAGAGGTTGCCCACCTTGCGGTGCGAGTTGGCGGCGTTGCCGATACCGTCGAACTGCAGATACACGTAGCGCAAGCCGGCTTCGGCGGCGGCGCGGCACAGCTCTTTGCTCTTGGCGAACTCAATTCCATTCGAGGCTGCCTGCACGCTGTTGTAGCCCACCTTGCGGCAATAGGCCACCGCGTCAAGGAAGTAAGGTGAGAGCGTCGGCTCGCCGCCGCTGAACTGCACACTCATCTGCCGCTTCGGCTTCAGGGTGATGGCGTTGTCCAGCATGGTCTTGATCTCGTCCCACGTCAGTTCGTGTACGAACCCCACCTGATTCGCGTCCATGAAGCACGGATCGCACATCATGTTGCAGCGATTGGTCAGGTCGATGGTTAGCACCGCGCCGCGTCCATGAGTCACCGTAGACGTGCCGTGGTTGTGCAGCCGCTTGTCGTTGTGCGCGCGCACGTCGCGGCCGGGGAAGCTCTCTTCCAGGTGCTTGAAGAAGGCCGGGTCCATCGACATCACGTCTTCGAAGTGCCCATGCTTGGGGCAGTCCTTCACCATCAGGATCTTGCCATCGCGCTCGACGATCTGTGCCTTGATCTCGCCCACCTTCTCGTTGAGCAGCACTTCGTAGGGCAGCTTGCCGTCCAGAATCTGCTTGCGAATCTCGGGCACGCACTTGGGGCAAAGCGAGTCCGTGGTGCGCGGCCAGCCCAGCGGCGGCTTCTCCTTCTGATAGCTCTTCTGCAGCGGCTTGTCGCTCCACTTGGGCGTGAACGAGGGATTCGGGCTGATGCGGTTCAGCCGCTCAAAAACTACCCACGCTCCCCTGGCCGCGTAGACGGCGGCTTTCTCGGCATACTTGATCGCTTTGGGCATAACTTGCTGTCTCCTCAGAATTCTAGAGTAGCCGCCGGCTCTGGTCGACCACCCCGGCGATAAAGACCCATCGCCGGGAACCCCGGTTTGCCCGCCCGGCCCAAGCCCCGGATTCCACGGTGGAAATCCAGAGTCTGAAAATGCACTTGTAGGGTAACCGCACCCCCCGGTCAAGCCAAAGCCCATGCAGCGAACGGCGGATTCTCCCCCTGAGTGGTCAAAAGTGCACACCGAACGGCGTCGGCCCGCGCCGCATCCGCAGCTTTTGGAGGGACTTGAGCTGCATATCGCAACTTCCAAAGGGAGCCTGGGGCTTCAGTCCCAGGAAAGAGCCCACATGCCCAACAGCGTTGAAAGGGCACGGCTTTAGCCGTGCCGCAAACGGCCAAAAAATGACCGGGCTTTAGCCCCTGAGGCAATGCCGGCTGCCCCGCAAGTACCTTGCAAAAGATTACCTAATCCACCGTGAGCGTGAAGGTGGTGGTGTGCTGCAGCGATCCCGACGTCGCGGCCACGGTGACAGTCGAGGTAATGGGCGTCGAGCCTCCGCCTCCACCACCGCCGCCGTTCCCTCCCCCTCCGCCGCCGCTGCTCCCGCCACAACCGGAGACCAGCCCCAGCCCGGCTAAGGCCACTGCCAGCAAGAGCAAGGACTGCAAGCGACACCGCCTTTTCCAGCCGAGGAAGCATATGACGGCCGCCAGCGCCGCAGTCGGAAACAACGGGCTGGTTGGGCGGTGAAGAGCCCCCGTCGTTGTTAAGGTGCTCACCGTCAGCATAGTCGAAGCCGCCGCGCCCGACGGCGTCACGGTTGCCGGGGAGAAGCTGCACGAAGCTCCGGTGGGCAGCCCTGAGCAGCTGAACGAAACTGCCGAATTGAATCCATGTGTCGGCGTAACCGTTACCGTGGTTGTTCCGCTTTGTCCGGCGGTTACTGCAAACGTTGCCGGAGAGGCCGTCAGCGAGAAGTCCGGCGCGGGCAGGCTTATCTGATACGCAGCAGCAACGACTGGGCTGGCCGAATCGCCGGGAGCTATGGCAATAGCTTGAACTGTTTGGCTGGTACTAACCAATATCGGTAATCCGGCCAGATACTCTAAGCTCCCCACAGTCGGCGTACTTCCGTCAGTGGTGTAATAAATTGCTGCGCCATTCGTCGCGCAGCTAAGAGTCACGTACAGCGTTGTGGAATAGGTTCCAGCGGCGGGCGAGAACGTCGGGGCCGCAGTGGCGCCCAAGGCTGTGATAGTGACTGAGGTCGATGCCTGACTAGCCTGGTCTGGGCTTCCCTTGAGTGTGAAGAATTCGACAGTAGTTTCCTCGGAACCTATTGCCAGGGCTGGCCCACCTGTCCCGCTCGACCAAGTCGCCTGTCCTGCACTATTGAGCGCAGAAGTCTGGTACACGATTCCGCCTGAAATGAAGTAGACGGACCCTTGCGCAGGTTTGCCCGAAGAGGTTTCCAAAACAGTCGCGGTAAAGGTGATGGGCGTCCCATAGGGAGCCGAGGGCGTGTTCGCAGTAACGGCAGCGGTCGTGGGAATCTGGTTGACAGTTTCTGTTGCTGAGCCGTAGCTCGGCGAATTCTCTGCATCACCGAGATAGTAGGCCACGACCGATATCGGACCCGATGCGAGTGAAGACGTCGTGAACGTTCCCGTGCCGGTAGCATCCAGACTCACAGTATTCCATGGACCAAACGCATAAGGAGCGCCACCCGGGAAAAGACCCAGATAAGTGAATCCAACGGTTCCTGTAGGTGTGTTTCCCGACGAGGATCGAACTGTTGCGATGAAGGTCACGGGCTGTCCGTTCATCTGCGGATTTGGGCTTGCTGCTACGGTCGTTGTCGTCAAGGGAAGCTGTTGCATCTCTGTATTGTCGAACTTCGTTACGAAGGCTGCATCCCCTGTGTAGCTGGCAGATACACTCTGCGTCTGGAATGCCCCCAAGGTAGTCGGAAAGTCCGTCGAAGCTGTGAAACCAGCCGCATAAACATTCTGCGAGCCGTCGAGCGCGACGCCGTTCACCCAGCCGAGACTGAATTCTGACTCCTGGCTGCCGCTGCCGGTCAAATAAGTCGAGTAAAGAATTTGAGATGCGGTGGGATTGATCTTCGTTACGAATCCCGCCAGGCCGCCTGAGACTAATTGAGCGATGTTTTGCGATTGAAGTGGGGTCGCCGAGAGTGGAAAATCAATATCTTCCGTGCTGCCGGCAATGTACGCATTCCCGCTGTTATCGACCGCAATACTGTATCCACTGTCGCCGTATGGGAATGGATTGTAAGATTCGTCGCCGCCCAGGAACGTTGAATAAACCAGGCCTGAGCCAGCAGGGTTCAGTTTCGTAATGAATACATTCGACATTTCAAGCAACTCAATGTCATACAGGCTGAGAGCCAAGGAAGGCTGGAAAACCCCTGGCGTCGTCGGAAAGTCAGATGAAGTTGCAAAGCCCGTAACGTAAGCGTTGGTTTCCGCATCAACAGCGATGGCGTAAGCCGTATCCAGGAAGCTACCGTTGAGATAAGTGGAGTAAACCAGCGCAGTTCCGGAAGGATTCAGCTTGCTGACAAAGCCTCCTCCCTCGAAATCAAAAATCGTGGTCTTGTTCATCGACTGGAAGGCGCCCGGCGTGATCGGGAAATCCGGGGACCGGGTTCCGCCCGCAATATAGGCGTTCCCGGTTGGGTCAATGGCAATGCCGTTCGGCTGGTCCCACTTGCTGCCTCCGAGATATGTCGAATACAGCAACTTTCGGCCACCGGCGGCGAGTTTGGTGACGAAGCCCGTCTCTCCAACGATCGGATTCGCCGGACTCGTGGATTGAAACGCTCCTGGAGTCACCGGAAAGTCGAGGTCGGTTGTGAAACCCGCGACAAACGCATTGCCCGAGTTGTCAATTGTGATCCCGTTTATTGAAGCTTCCTGCGAACCGCCCAGAAAGGTGGAATAAATCAGTCCGGAGCCCGAACTGTTGAGCTCCGTAACGAAACCTGTACCAAATTTGCCAGCATGGTTGGAGGTCTGAAAAGAGCCCGTGGTCACAGGAAAATCCGTTGAGGCCGTCGCTCCAGCCACATAGGCGTCACCTGCGGCATCGACGGCGATTGCATTGGCCGCGTCATTTTCAGAACCGGAGAGATATGTGCAGTAGAGAAGCGCCGTGCCTGCGCTGTTGAACTTGGCGACAAACGCTGCTGCGAAGACGAGGCCCGACTTTCCCACCGGGACTGGGTCGCTCTTTCCAGCGGCAGGAAAGCTTGGCTGATAGCTGCCGGTGGTTGTGGGTACTCCACCGTTAGAAGCACTCGACACAGTGCCGGTTACATAAGCCTCGCCAGCCGAATCGACGGCGATGCCCTCGATGGCGCTTACAAATCCCAAATAAGTTGAATAATCGAGAATTGGATCGATGACCAATGAGCGTGTGCGGTCGTACCGTCCGAGCTCAAATCCAACCGTGCCGTCGTGGAACTTGCGAAACCTGCCCTCAACTAAATGCTTCGTATTGCCGGAATCAAGTTGGTAGATCAGGGGCTTTCGGAAACCGATACGACCATGCTCGGCAAATACGGCAAGATTGCCGTTTCGCTCCAACTCGATTCCTTTCGCTCCGGCGAAATGAAGGCGAATACTGGATGCAGAGGCCCCAGGAGCCAATTGAAAATCAAATTCCAATCTGCTTGGGCTGCCATAATAAAGAAGGTCTATGCCCGGATAGACGCCGCAATATTGGACATGGCCGAATGTCGGAATCCCCGTATGCCATTTCGCAGAGTCATTGCCGAGAAAATAGTTCACTGTACCGGGCAAGGGGTCTTCGCCAGTCAGCCTCATTTTGTTTGACGCGCCCACAAACTGCATCCGGATTTCGTCGGCTTCGATGACTGCGCGCTGCCGTCCACCGGAACGAGTCCTGTCCAGTCGATCTGGATCAGTGTGCTCAGGGGCGGTCTTCAAAAGATCGAGAACCGCTTCCCTATCCGCAGCGAAAAAAGTGTAGCCAGCGCCGCGAGATAGAAACACCACCCGTGCATCTGCTTGACCCTGGTTCCGTTCAAAACTCAAGGGGAGCGCGCTAGCGCTGCTGACAATCCTTGGACCGCTTGTCGCTTGCCCCCATAAAGAACCTTGCCGACCTTCAGGTATGTTTCGAGGAACTGGCGCACCCGGCGTCCTGGGCACGCTGGGGCCAAAGAGGCTATTGTTGCAACAAATGAATGTATTGCTCCCGCTGACCCATGACCATTCGTTTGCGATAGTCGTCTGCGCGCCGGCGGGCAAGGAAATACCTGCAAACGCGAGCACAAACCCAAACAAGGAAACCGATAGCAAACGATGGTTTCTTATTCGCATACGAAAACCCTCCCGTACCGGATTCGCAAGCATTGTACCGCGGGCTGGCTCGTCTCGTTTGTAACCTTCAATTTTCTCCCCGCCGCCCGGGGGCTTTTCCTTCCCCCGGTGGAAGGCGCGGCGGTCTGTTGCGGAGAATTCCCTTCCACCGGCGCACACTATGGAAAGGTCCAGGCGGGCAGAGGCCGGGCGGGCGAGCGGTTCAAGCGGCGGTAGGCAAGCAGAATTCACTCAGGATGACAGCAAGGGCGGGGTACCCATGGCGTTTGACTGTCCGTGAAAATGTGCGCCTGCCCCAGGGCGCGACGCGCGCTGAGGGCGCTTGCGATACCGCTGTATCGACCAGCCCGAAGTTTGCCTGCTACTTGATCAGGAAGTAAGCCGCGACTGCCTGCGAAATGGCGGCGCGGTCCAAATACGGCTTCTTGCCTTCATAGCGCGCGGCCCAGATGACCTGGTTCACAATGTCGCGCGGATAGCAGGAGCGCAACTCCTGTTTCAGGGTGCCGCGGATGAAATCGATCAGATCGTAAAAGACGCCGGGGTCGAAGTCGATTCCTCTGTCTTTTGCAACCCGGCGGAAGATCTCGCAGAACTGTTCGTCGGTGACCGCGCCGATCCTCACCTTGGTTTGAATCCTGCGCAGGAAAGCGGCATCCACCAGCGAAGCCGGATCCATATTGGATGCAAAGACGACCAGCATCTCGAAGGGAATCTCGATCTTCTTTCCTCCCGCCAGCGTCAGGAAGTCGATCCTGCGATCGAGGGGAACGATCCAGCGGTTCAGCAGTTCTTCCGGGCGCAGCCGCTGCCGTCCGAAGTCGTCGATGATCAGAACCCCGTTGTTGGCTTTCATCTGCAGCGGGCCAACATAGAATTTTGTGGTGGTATTGAATTGCAGGTCGAGCATCTCGCCCGTCAGTTCTCCGCCCACCAGAACTCCGGGGCGATGGCAGAGCACCCAACGGTCGTCATGGTTATCGGGTTCCGACTCCAGCGCACGCTTGTGAATCGCCGGATCGTAGACAGTGATGACCTGATTGTCCACTTCCACGGCGTGCGGAATCCACACTTCATCTTCGGCAACCACCCGCGACATGGTTTCGGCCATGGTGGTCTTGCCGACGCCCGCCGGACCATAAAGAAAGATCGAAGCACCGGAGTTGAGCGCCGTTCCGAACTGACGCAACGTCTCGTCGTCGATTACCAGATGGGCAAAAGCGCGCTTCACATCGGCAGCGTGCACCTCCACATGCTGGGCGCTCTGCTTCCGCGTCTGCCGGACGTAGCTCTCCAGGGTCACAGGCGCCGCGCCCGCGTAATGACTCTGGGCAATCAGATCCTGTGCTCGCGTTCTGCCCTGCGATGTGATGGCAATATGAGGGATCGTGCCGGTCATTCCCGTGACCTGGCAGAGCGCCTCCGTTCGCATGCGGGCAAACAGTTCCTCGGCCACCGCGAAGCTGAGCCGGGTCTTCTCAGAGAGTTCAAGAACGGAGAGCGAACCCGAAAGATAGAGAGTCTTTAGCGCCAGATCCTCGAGAACTGCCTGCGGCACATCGACTTCCGCAATCGATTGGGGCTTGTGCTCGGGCCCGGACTGGGGCTCGCTCTTGATAAAATCGAAATCGCCGTCGAACATCTTCAGCAAGGTCGCCATGTCGCTATCCCCATTTCTGTTCGGGCAAACACATGAACGTCAGTTCCACAAGAGAAACAATTTTACATCTGAAATAGGGTTTGGCAAAAGTCCATTGTATACCTATTCTTCCTGGACCGCCAAAAAACAGCTTGGATCATCCGCCCGAACACCCAAAACGGCCTGAATTCCCACCGCGCGCTTGAATCTCTTCCAACATCTCCTCAAGAGACAACCCGGCCCAGTTGCCCACGGGGAACCTGCGCTTCACGCGCCCGCCTTGCCAATCCTCCTGTCAATATACCCTTAAAGCATGATCTTTGGCTCCGCCCTTAGTTGGGTTTTCATCACACTTTAGTGTCCCCTCATTCCACTTTTGTGTTAGTTGACATTTTCCATGGGAAAGGCAGGCGAAAGCTGTGCAATTTGGGACAATCGAGCCCCCGGCCGCGCAGGAGGCAACCGGTTGAACGTGGGCTGGTGGGTCGCCCCGAGCTCGCCCAAGGGAACCTTCTCGTGCTCCTTGCCGGGTTCCGATCACGGCGAGATCTGCCCAAAGCGGGCTTTGCTACACTGGCCCAGAGGCCGCACCCGCGGTTTGACGAGAGCCAGATTGCCGCGAATGAGCGGCGGGAGAATCCATGCCAGTTGTCGAACTCGCGGGAGTGACCAAAGCCTACGAGAACAAAGTTGCCGTGCGCAACTTGAGCCTGTCGATTGGAGCGGGCCAGATCTTCGGCCTGCTGGGGCCGAACGGGGCGGGCAAGACCAGCACCATTCGCATGATGATGGGCATCACGGTTCCCGACTCGGGCCGGATCGGCCTCTTCGAAAAGCCATTCGAGCGCAAGAGCCTTGAGCGCGTGGGCTATCTGCCCGAAGAGCGCGGCCTCTACAAGAAGATGAAGGTTCTCGACCAACTGGTCTTTTTCGGCCAGTTGCATGGCCTCCAGGCCGAAGAGGCGCGCAAGCGGGCCACCGCATGGGCTGGCCGCATCGAGATCGCCGATGCGCTGCACAAGAAGACCCAGGAACTCTCCAAGGGCATGCAGCAGAAAATACAGTTCATCGCCATGCTCCTGCACGATCCTGAGCTCATCGTCATGGACGAGCCCTTCAGCGGCCTCGACCCCGTAAACGCGGTGCTGGTGGAACGCACGCTGCTGGAACTCAAGGCCCAGGGCAAGGCGATTCTCTTCTCGACGCACCGCATGGAACAGGTGGAAAAGCTCTGCGACGCGATCTGCCTGATCGACCATGGCGAGGCCGTGCTGGCCGGCAATCTGCGCGAAATCAAGAGCCGCTATGAACGCAACCATGCGATCGTCGAGTTCGAGGGAAGCTCCGCTTTTTTGAATAGCGAGGAGATTGCCGAAGCGAAGAACTTCTCCGGCCACGCCGAGATCAAGCTCAAGCCGCACGGCGACGCGCAAAAGCTGCTGCGCGAGGCCGCGGCCGCGGCGACGATCTATCGTTTCGAGTTGGTTGAGCCGTCGCTCGAAGAGATCTTCATCCAAACCGTGGGAGGCAAGGCCCATGCGTAACATTCTTCTGATTGCGCGGCGCGAATACCTGGAGCAGATACGCGGACGGGCCTTCCGGTTTTCCACGGTGCTGCTTCCGCTGCTGATCGCGGCGATGCTTGGCGCTAGTTATTACACCAGCCGCAACTCCGGCGCGGGCAAGCATGTGGCGATTGCCGCCGGTAGCGCACCGCTCGCCAACGAGATTCGCCGCCAACTGGTGGACGACAAGGACGCTAAGTTCAGCGTGGACGTGGTGGCTCCGGCGACCGCGCAGGATCGCGCCGCGCTGCGAGAACAAGTCCAGAACAAGACCATCGACGGACTGCTCTCGATCGAGAGTTCCGCCAGCGGCGCGGTGACCGCTACCTATGTCTCTGAATCGGCCGCCGACCCCGCCAATGACGACCGGCTGAAGGGTGCCCTGAATCGCGCCCTGGTGCATGAGCGGCTTACCGCCGGGGGCATGAAGCAGGCCGAAGCCGATGCCCTGCTGAAGCGGGTCCCGATCGAGACCCTCCAGCTGAACAAGGAGGGCAAGTCCACCAAAAGCAATGGAATGGCGTCCTTCCAAAAGGCTTTTGCCATGGCTTTTCTGCTCACCATGCCTATTCTGCTTTACGGCATGGACATGGCCCGCTCCATCGTCGAGGAAAAGACTTCGCGCATCTTCGAGGTGATGCTGGCCATCGCCCGCCCTGACGACTTGCTTACTGGCAAACTGCTGGGGGTGGGCGCCGTGGGGCTGACGCAGATCGCTATTTGGGTGGTGATGGCGCTGCTGCTGACCGGCTCGGCGCTGGCGGCGACTTTGCTCACCGGCGACTTTGCGCTCCACTTCTCCTTGGCCGAGGGCCTCCTCTTTCCGGTGTATTTCCTGCTTGGTTTCTTTCTCTACAGCGCCTTCTTCTCAGGCTTGGCCTCGACCTGCGAGACGGCGCAGGAACTGCAGATGTTTTTGCCGCTGGCGGCCGTGCCCGTCTGGCTCAGCTTCGGCATTCTTCCCATGATTCTCGGCAATCCCAACTCGGCGTGGGCCATTGCCGCATCGCTCTTCCCGCCCACCGCGCCCTTCGTCATGCTCCCGCGCATGGGCATCGAGATGCCGCCGGTGTGGCAATTCGCGGCCTCCATCGGACTCATGATTCTGAGCATCTGGGGCGTGCTCTGGATCTCTTCGCGCCTGTATCGCGTGGGGATTCTGATGTATGGCAAGCGAGCCACGCTGCCTGAATTGCTGCGCTGGCTGCGTTACTCCTGACCACCTTCTGTGGGATAGCCCCGATCCTCCGCTAAGATCGAAAGAGTGACCGGCGAAGACAAACCCAGATTCACGCTTCTCCAGCGCTTGGTGCTGACTGTGGTTCCGCGCGTGGTGTGGGCGCTTCTTTGGATCGTCAGCCGCACCTGGCGCTTCGAAGTCATTGCCGCCGAGGGCGTTACTCCCCTGTTCTTCGGCCGGGGCGCGGGGCCTGAGGTCTTCTGCTTCTGGCACCAGTGCGTACTGCCCTGCACCATATATTTCCGCTCGACCCACGCCACCATCCTTATCAGCCGCAGCTTCGACGGCGAGTTGATTACGCGCATTCTTGGGCTCTTCGGCTTTAGGGCGGTGCGCGGCTCCAGTTCCCGCGGCGCGCGCGAGGGGCTGTTGGGGCTCAAGCAGGTCATTGAAAGCTGCAAACCGGCCATCTTTACCGCCGACGGCCCGCGTGGACCCATTCACCAAACCAAGATGGGCCCCATCAAGCTGGCGCAGATGACCGGCGCGCCCATTGGCGCCTTTCACCTGCAGCCCGAGCGAGCCTGGACGATCCGTTCCTGGGACCGCTTCCTGGTGCCCAAGCCCTTCACGCGGATTGTCGTCAGTTGGGGGCCATGGACGCGGGTTCCCGCAGACTTACCCTCAGAGGATTTTGAAGGCAAAAGAGCGGAGCTCAATGCGGCCATCGAATGCGCACGGCTGCGGGCGCTGGAGTACTTCAAGAAGGCGGGATCGTGACCGGCCTTCGCGTTGCCGACTTCGACTTCGACCTGCCCCCGGAGTTGATTGCCCAGCAGCCGCCGGCCAGGCGGGGAGAGAGCTGCATGCTGGTGATGGATCGCTCGACCGGCGCTTTGCGGGATGCGCAGTTTGCCGAGTTCCCGTCGCTGCTCAAACCCGGCGACCTGCTGGTTTTGAACGAGACACGCGTCATTCCGGCGCGCCTCTACGCCCGCCGTACCGCAAACGCAGTTTTTCCCGTGCCGGCTGACCCACAAATGCTGGGTGCCCCATCCTTGCGCCTTTTCTCTGGCGCAAGGGTGGGAAACCACGAATCTCGACCAGTCTCCGCTCAGCAACAGCCAACTGGCCGAATCGAAGTCCTACTCACCGAGCCAGCCGGCGAGAACCTCTGGCGCACCCTGGTGCGGCCGGGCAGAAAGGTCGCCATCGGCGAACGCCTTGTCTTTCCCGCTTTGTCCGGCGAGACCGCCCTCGAAGCGGAGGTTCTGGAGCGCGGAGAATTCGGCGAGCGGCTTCTGCGCTTCGAGCCGGTTAAGGATTTCTTCGCCGTCCTCGATCGAATCGGCCATGTTCCCCTGCCGCCCTACATCCGCCGCGATGATGCGGACACGGACCGCGAGCGCTACCAGACTGTATTCGCTCGCGAGCCCGGTTCGGTGGCCGCGCCCACGGCAGGGCTGCACTTTACTCCGTCCGTGTTGGACGCGCTGGTTGCCAAGGGCGTTCAAGTTGCGCGGGTCACCCTGCACGTTGGACTGGGCACCTTTGCGCCGCTGCGCGTGGACCGGCTGGACGAGGTCCGGCTGCATCGCGAGCGGTACACTCTATCCGCCGCCGCCGCGGACGCAGTCAACTGCGCCCGGAGCGAGGGCCAGCGCATTGTGGCCGTCGGCACCACGGTAGTGCGCACGCTGGAGGCGGCCGCGCTGCAAGGCGCCGGCGGCCAACTCGCGCCCCATTCCGGCGAGACGGATATCTTCATCGCACCTGGCTTCGAGTTCCGGCTGGTGAGCGCGCTGCTCACCAACTTCCATCTGCCCCAGTCGAGCCTGCTCATGCTGGTGAGCGCCTTTGCCGGCCGCGAGCCGGTGCTGGCGGCCTACGCCCACGCGGTTCAGCAAAAGTACCGCTTCTTCAGCTACGGCGATTGCATGTTTCTGGCCTGACGCAGCGCAATCGCTTGCCCGGACTTTCATCCTGCCTCCAGCCCTTCAAGTCGCCGATGAAAAGACGCGCTTGCCGTGGTTTCAAGCTCGCGGTTCCGGCCGCCCAAGGCTCTCGCGTCTCCAACGCTTCCATTCCCACTGCGCATAACCTGCGTGTATCGTATTGGCATGGATGCCCCACAGGCTGAACAGGAGACAACGGTTGCCAGCCCCGTTGCAGTTGGAACAGCCGGTCTTCTTGTCCGCGCCTTTAACCGCATCTTCGCACGGGAAACGATGTACGCAGCTCTGCTGATGCTGCTGGTGCTGGTGCTCACGGGAAACCTGGGTAAGCCGGCGCTGCAACTGTGCGATCCGGATATCTGGTGGCACCTCGCGGACGCGCGAATTCTCACTACGACGCATCACTTCATTCGCGTCGAGCCCTATTCCTTCACCGTCGCCGGGGAGCGTTGGATCGACCCGGAATGGCTCTCCGAGATGCCGTTCTGGCTTGGCTACCTGTCGTTCGGGCTCAGGGGCGTCTATCTCGTCACCGCGATCGGCCTGTGCGCCAATCTTTTGTTTGTTTTTTGCCGCAGTTATTGGAAGACGCGGCACGGAGCGGCAGCATTTTGGACGGCGATCCTGGGCTTTATGCTGATGACGGTGAACGATGGGCCGCGAACCATTTTGATCGCCTACCTGGCGATGTCCGCGGAGATGGCCATCCTGGAGGCTGCGGAGCGGGGCAAGACTCATCTGCTGTGGCTGTTGCCGCCGTTGTTTTGTGTGTGGATCAACCTGCACGGAAGCTGGATCATTGGCCTGGGTTTGCTGGCGCTGTACATTCTCTGTGGGATGTTTTCGCTCAAGAAGGGCGTCTTTGAACAGGTAGGCTATTCCAGCAAGGACCGCAAGCGGCTGCTGCTGGTGTTCCTGGCCAGCGTGGCGGCTCTCCTGTTGAACCCATACGGCTGGCGGATGATCTGGAACCCGTTCGACATGATGGTGAACCAGAAGTTGAACATTGGCACCGTCCAGGAATGGGAACCCTTGAATCTTGGCACCGTTCGCGGCGAAGCGGTCTTGCTGGCAATTGGGCTTATGATTGTCGCCAACTGCATTCGCGGGCGAAAGTGGAAGATGCATGAACTGGGGTTCCTCTTCTTCGCCTGGTTCGCCGCCTTCGATCATGTGCGTTTCACCTTCCTCGCCTGCGTGCTTACCATGCCGTTGCTCACAGTCGACGTGGCGCGAAGCTTTTTTGCCAAGCCGAATGAAAAGACGATTCCGGCGGTGAACGCGCTATTCGTGGCCGGCGCGCTGTGGGCTATGGTGATCCTCTTCCCGTCAGAGGCCGCGCTTCAGGAAGGTCTGGCCATGAAGTTCCCTCTGCAAACCATCGCATCCATTCAGCCGTCGTGGAGAACCTACAATCAGGACTCGCTGGGCGGCATGATGGACTTCAATTACAAGTCGCCCATGCTCGATACGCGTTTTGACACCTTCGAATCTCACGGCGTGCTGGGGGATTTTCTCGATATCATGCGCTTCCAGGAACCGCTCAAGCTCCTGGATAAGTACCAAATCGACCACGTCCTGGTCTCGGAGCAGTGGCCTATCACCACCCTGCTCGGACGCACGCCGGGCTGGCGGGTGGTGACGCGCGAGGGCAAGGGAGACGATACCGTCGTCCTGTTGGTCAAAACTCCGGGCGCCGGGGCAAATCAATCTCAGTGCGCCACGGTTTCTGCGCCGGGGAAGCAATAGTGCTGTGTCCATGAGATTTCGCAATCCAAGCAGAAGGCCTGGGTGCCCCAGGTCCCTCGCCTTTGGGGACCTGGGAAAGCAGAAAATCGTCAAGGCACGGTACTAGCGAGAATCGCGCCGCAGGTTGATTCTTCGTGGTCCTCGCTTTCATTCCCACCCTGCATAACCTGCGTGTATCCTAATCGCATGGATGCCCCGCAGGTTAAGCAAGAGACAACGGTTGCCGGCCCCGGCGCAGTTGGAACGGCCGGTCTTCTTGTCCGCGCCTTTGACCGCATCTTCGCCCGCAAGACGATGTACGCGGCGCTGCTTCTGTTGGTGGCGGCAATGCTCGCGGGAAACCTGGGCAAGCCGGAGGAAAAACTGCGCGATCCGGATATCTGGTGGCATCTGGCGGACGCGCGCATTCTATCCACCACGCATAGCTTCGCCCAGATTGCGCCCAATGCCTTCACGGTCGCCGGAGAGCGTTGGATGGATCCGGAATGGCTTTCGGAGATGGTGTTCTGGTTTGGCTACCGGTCGCTCGGACTGAGGGGCATCTACCTTGTCACCTTGATCGGCATGTGCGCCAATCTGCTGTTTGTTTACTGGCGCGGCTGCTGGAAGTCGGGCCATGCGGGCGCTGCGTTTTGGGTTGCGATCCTGGGGTTTCCGCTGATGATGGTCAATGACACCGCTCGGAACATCATTCTCGCCTATCTGGCGATGTCGGCGGAGATGGCCATCCTGGAGGCGGCGGAGCGAGGCAAGAC
>JBEKDH010000107.1:0-15018 GCA_050014455.1 Occallatibacter sp. | reverse complement strand
GGCCCCTTCGGCGACCACACCGGCTTCTACACCCTCACCGACCTCTACCCGGTCTTCCACCTCACCTGCATCACCCATCGCCGCGACCCCATCTACGCCGCCACCATCGTGGGCAAGCCGCCCATGGAGGACGCCTGGATGGGCAAGGCCGTCGAGCGCATCTTTTTGCCCGCCATGAAGATGACCATCCCCGAGATCGTTGACATACATCTGCCCATCGAAGGCGTCTTCCATAACTTGATGCTGGTTTCCATCCGCAAGAGTTATCCCGGCCAGGCGCGCAAGGTGATGAGCGCCATCTGGGGGCTGGGCCAGGCCATGTTCACCAAGTGCATTGTGGTGGTGGACGAGGACTGCGACGTGCAGGACGTTGCCGAGGTGGTGCTGCGCGTGACCAATAACATCGACCCCGAGCGCGACATTCAGTTCACGCTGGGGCCGGTGGACTCGCTCGACCACGCCTCGCGCCTGCCCAACTACGGGTCAAAAATGGGCATCGACGCCACGCGCAAGTGGAAGGCCGAAGGCTTCGAGCGGCCGTGGCCGGCGACGATCGAGATGGACCGCGCCACCAAGGCCAAAGTCGATGCGATCTGGGTCAAGCTGGGAATCTGACGTCGAGGCAATACCAGGGGTTGGAAGCGATGGTTCGCGAGGCGGATCAGTCGAAGAGTTGCCCTTGATACTCAATGTGAAAATGGGAGGCCATGCTTTCAATGACTACTCGCGCGGGAATCTGAGCAAGCTCCTTCGGCTCCACCTTGTGCAAGCCGCCGCCGTACACTCTCCCTTCGGAAAGCATCTGCGTCGGAGTAATGCGCTGGAGTGCTCGGAACACGTCACCTTCAAGTTCCGGGTGATGTTCCAAGGCTTCGCGCAATTGTCCCTTCGGGTACAGCATGAGATACACATTGTGGGCAGTCGCTTGAGAGCGGTTCCATAGGAATCGAAACGGACTCTTACGAGTTCCAATTCGCCCCATGTACGTGCAAAGGAAAGGAGCGGGGGGGCGTTTTTCTTGCGAGTACCAAGGCGCGCGGCGGCTCGTGAGATAAGACGCATGGATGTTCTGTTCACGCCCCTTTTGTAGATATTCATAGAAGCGCGGCCAGGATGCCTTGATTGTGCCTTCCGGCTCAGCACAATCGAGCAGATAGAGTTGGGAAGAGTCTGGCATCCGGTCAACGATGTCCGCAGTCAAATAGCGCGGACCGGGAAGAATCGGCTTGAGAAATTCGTGCGGAATCTCCCAGTGTTCGACCTCTGCTTCGGTCAGAATGAAAAAGTTGTTGGCGCCGGTGGCAAGCCCGCGCTTGATGGCAAAAAGATCGCCGAGCGTCGGCTCGCCGTTCCGTTCGGCAGCCGTTCCTTCCGGAAACTGAGTCCATTTGCCCGAATGAACAAGGGCGTCGAGCGGCACGAGCGATTCATTCGTTGGAGCCTCAATCGAGCCTCCGAGCGAAAAACGAACGCGGTGCGCTGTCGGGGGGGGGCGACTTCCGAAAGATCACGACCGCGGACGAGACCAGCGCATCGGTGAATTGAACATCGCTTGGGCGGAAGCGATGAATGTGAACGAGAGTGACAGACTCGGTAAGATAACGCCGCAGCGTGACGCCGTAGTTCACGTCCATGAATTCGGAAGGGATGAGCCAGGCGGCGAGTCCCCTGTCTTCCATCCAGTCATGGCAAAGAAGCAGGAAATAGCAGTAAAGCCCGGCGAGCCCGCTGATGTCGAGACTGAGCGATTCCCCGAGCCGCGTCTTGAGGCGGGCTTTCTCGGTTACCGAGAGATGATGATGCCGAACGTAAGGAGGGTTCGTAAGGACGAGCGTGAAGCGTCGATCGGGCACGGGCTGCTCTGTGAAATCTCCTTTTACCACACGCAAACCCGATGTGGACCACAGGGCGCTGGCGCTCTTTGCAAAGAGCGGGTCGAGTTCAACACCGACCGCCGATTCGACGCCATGCGGGGAAGTCTCCTGGCAAAGAGCCGAGAAAAATGAGCCGGTGCCGACCGCCGGATCAAGGAATCGTACTGGGGTTCCACCCATCTGGGCCAGCGCATACCGGGCGATGCTCCTCGCGAGTTCCGGTGGAGTCGCAAACTGCCCACACTTGTTCCGCTCGGCGGCCGTTTTCCTCGCGTCAAGCCGTTCCTGCTCATGCAGGCGTTGCTCCTCGATGCGCGGCATCTCTTCTGTTTTCATGGCTATTTCAAATGCCGAGTTGGTCCAAGTCTCCGATTCGGTGCTCCCATACTCAGTCTATGCCTTCGGCGGCTTCATATCCAAGATAGGCGGCGTCGAAATAGCCGCACAGGAACAGGGCAAATATGACGTCTTCTTCGAACGTTGCCTTGAGCTGGCTGATCTTGATAGCTTCCTCTTTGCGCCGCTTGTTGACGTTCGTGAAATCTCCGGCAGACTTGGCCTGGATGAGGACCGGCAAGTGCGGCAGTTTCGCGAGCTTGGGCTGGATAACGGCATCGATGGGGATCTTGACAGTCTTCGTGTCGGTTTTGGATGGCGTTACTAGGACATTCATGCGGAATGCGAAAGTGCCGAGATCCATCTGCGTGATTGGGACGCCGGTCATGTGCTCAACCTTCCGGTATCCGCGCTCAGTGAGGTAGTCCTCGATCAAAGCAAGCTGGCGCTTCTCTTGGGCGTTGCGAACAATGGGGTCCGCCACCGCGCCACAAAGCCGGTCGGCAACGATGGTGGATGAACGGTAGCGCTCTTCCTTTGTGGGGCGTCGCCTTTCCGCCAGCCACGGGAAAACATCCTCATCACGCATTTGCTGGAGAATCGCGGTGATCTTTTCAAGATGGGCTTGAAGCGATTCGGGAGACAGGCGCGGCGGCACCTTTCCGTCTTCCAAAGAGCCGACCAGATTCTTGGTGGAGTCCGCAAGCCCGATAAGCCGGTCACGTGCGAGCGGTGGGCACATCGACATCCTGAGCGTCTGTAGGATGGCGGGGTGGGCATGAAGTATTGAGGGCGTGATGGTCGTCAAATCCTCGGTCAAAAGGAGACCGTGCTCAACGCTTTCGACAGTCGTCTTGCGCGTGTCACGGTAGGCCTTTGGCGCGAACCGCAAGAACCATTGTTGAACTGGTCTACGGAAGCCCGCGTGTCAGCTTTCCAAAGATGCGGTTTATCGGCGTTGATGGCCATGAGCTAACTTTACCAGCCGTTGTTGAGAATGGACGGGTGACCGGTGGTCCAGGTCTGGATTTCCAGACCTGGGGATTCCAAGGATGGCTTCGTGCTATCCCATTTCTCAAGCGCGAGACCTGGGCTACCCAATTCTATCTACTCAGACCCCTGGGCCATCCGCCAATCCGGGAGTGGCCTGCACGGGCTTGGTGAATGCCTCTTCAGGCCGCTCTCCGCATGCGCAATAGGCCGGTGAGTCCAGCAATCCCAGTCCCCAGCAACAGAATCGAGGACGGCTCGGGCGTGACTTCCGAGTAGAAGCCATCGGCAAGAATCGTGTCAGCGGTCGTCGTGGGGTGCACGCCGTCCCAGAAGAGATACTGGCTGGGATCGGAGCATACCGTGGCGCCGTTGAAGCAGGGGGCCGTCACATTGGTAAGACCGTATGCCGAGGGGTCGCTCACGATGTCGGTCATAAGGTCGAAGGTGTCGAAGTAAACCGCGCCAGCGGGAAGCGAGGCCTGCAAATCGGCATTGAACGTTTCGGCATATGACGTCGCGGCGGCACTTCCGTAGAATTCCGGTGTCAGGCCCAGATTGGGAAGATTCGGAACGAGGATATGCGTTGCGCCGTCGGCTTCAAGCGAGGAGACGATAAAGTCGATGTCCTCCGCGGCCACCAGCGGCGAGCCGCCGCTAAAAAAATCATTGGCCCCGCCCCACACCACAAACAGCGAAGTAGACCTATTCAGCGTAGACAAAACCGGCCCCGATTCTTCAAACTCGGGGATCATTCCCGGCAGGCTTAAAGTGCCGGAGCTGGTCTGCGTGCCCCCGTCGCCATAGTTTCCGATGCCGGTGGTGGCTCCGCCCCACGCAAAGTCATAAAGCGGCGCATCCAGCATCCCGGCCAGTTGCTCCACCGCGACGGGCCCATTGGAAAAGCGTCCGTCGTAATACGGCGCGGGCGGCTGGCCCGTCGCCAAGTAAAGGTTCCCGTTGTCCGAGAGGCTGTCGCCGTAGACAATCACGGACGAAAACGTACCGGCGCTGGCGATCGAGGTAAACGCCAGCAGCATGACGGCGACCGATGCTGCGAAAACTGCCATGTTGCAATATTTCACGTTGTCCTCCTTATGGGCTGGGGAAGCACAATCTGATTGGAGAAATGCAATCCGACTGGGGAAGCGCAATTTGCCTGGGGAAGTGCAATCTGCTCTTGCTATTCGAAAAGGGGCACAGGCCTTCAAAAGGGAGGGATTGCCTTTTGCTTCCTGCGGGTTGCAGAAACCTCGGCTCGTCCACTTTCAAGCGTTGCCAAAACTCTACCGCAAGCTTCCGTCTGCAGTCAACGGCATGTCCTTGGTACGATGAATCTTTGGAGCGCAAGATGGCAAGGATTCTGGACGGGGCGGCAATAGCGGCGGCAATCAAGCAGGAAGTGGCCGAGGAGGTGCGGCTGCTGGCCGGGCAGGGCATTCGGCCGGGGCTGGCGGTGGTGCTGGTGGGCAGCGTACCCGCTTCGGAGATTTATGTCCGCGGCAAGGTGCAGAGTTGCGCCGAACTGGGCATCTGCAGCGAGCTGATTACGCCGCCCGAGAGTGTGACCACAGAAGAGATGCTGGAGACGATCGCCAGCCTGAACGCGCGCGACGAGATCGACGGCATCCTGGTGCAGTTGCCGCTGCCGGCGCATGTCGATACGAAGACGCTGCTCGACGCCGTCTTGCCCGAGAAGGATGTGGACGGTTTTCATCCCGTGAATGCGGGCCGCTTGATGGCCGGGCGGCCGGCGCTTGCGCCCTGCACGCCGGCGGGTGTGATTGAGATTCTGAAACGCAGCGGCATTCCCATCGCCGGCCGGCACGCCGTGGTGGTGGGGCGCAGCGATATTGTGGGCAAGCCGGCGGCCATGCTGCTGCTGCACCAGAACGCGACTGTGACTATTTGCCACTCCAAAACGCGAAACCTCGGGGAGGTGACCCGCCAGGCCGATATTCTGGTGGCCGCCATCGGCCGGCCGGGCTTCATTACGCCGGATATGGTCAAGCCGGGCGCGACCATCATCGACGTGGGCATGAACCGCATCACGGACCGGGCCGAGTTCGACCGCTTCTTTTTGGGCAACGCCAAGCGCGAGGCCGCCTTTGCCAAACGGGGCTCGGTGGTAGTGGGCGACGTGCATCCCGAGGCCTTTGAGCTGGCGGAGGCTTACACGCCCGTGCCCGGCGGCGTGGGTTTGCTGACGATTGCCATGCTGATGGCGAACACGGTTCGCGCCGCAAAGATGAGACGAGAATTGCCGCGGCGGGGGCTATGATGCTTTCCATGCATTGGCCACGGAGCCGTGCGAGCTGTCCCGTCGTGAAGTTCGGCCAATTATCTTTGGTTTGAGATCACAATTTGTGATTCCAAACTGGGAGGCGGAATGACCAGCAAAAGCGCTCTTGTACCCTATTCCATTGAGAGCCAAATCCATCTGGTTCGCGGCCAAAAAGTTATTCTCGACACCGACTTGGCAGCGCTCTATGGCGTAGAAGTCCGGGCGCTGAATCAGGCGGTCAAGCGGAACGAGGAGCGTTTCCCTTCGGATTTCGTCTTTCAGCTCACGGCGGAAGAGAACGAGGCTTTGAGGTCACAAACTGTGACCTCAAAGAGCAGTCGTGGTGGCCGCCGCTACGCGCCCTACGCCTTTACCGAGCACGGAGCCATCATGGCTGCCAGCGTACTCAACTCCCCCCGCGCGGTCGAGATGAGCATCTTCGTGGTTCGCGCCTTCTTGCGCCTGCGTGAGATGCTCGCCACCCACAAGGCGCTCGCCGCCAAACTTGCCGAGTTGGAGCAACGGCTGGAGACACACGACCACAAAATTGTCGAGATCGTCAAGGCCATCCATGTGCTCGCGATGCCACCGGAGAAGCCAGCCGGGCAGATCGGCTTCCGCCCCGATGCGGTCTCCAAGCCGAAGATGCTGGAGGCAAACACCGTTCGCGCCGCCAAAATGCGGCGGGGGCTGTAGATTATGCTGCGTGTCGGCCTCACCGGCGGTTTGGGCAGCGGCAAAAGCACCGTTGCGGGCTACCTGCGTGAACTCGGCGCCGAGGTGATCGAGGCCGATGAGCTGGGCCGCGCGATGATGGAGCCGGGGCAAGAGGTCTACTCCGAAATTGTGCGCGCGTTTGGGCCGGAGGCTGTCAGCCCCGATGGCCGCCTGAACCGCGCGCGTCTGGCCGAACTCGCTTTTCAGGGCGGACGCCTGAACGAGCTGAACGCGATCATCCATCCAGCAGTGATCGCGGCGCAGCGGCGCTGGATGGATTCGGTCTTTGCGCGCGATCCGGCGGCCGTGGCCGTGATCGAGTCGGCGCTGATCTTCGAGGTCGAGCGCGACGCCCGCGCCCACGGCGAAAGGGAGACTGCGCTGGCGGATTGGCGCAGGCGCATCGATCGCGTTATCGTTGTTACCGCGCCGGACGAGCTGAAGATCGCGCGCTATGCGGATAGGATCTGCCCATCCGCCGAGGGGCGCGAGGCAGTCGAGGCCGACGCCCGCCGCCGCCTTGCCCACCAGATTCCGGATGCGGAGAAAGCCGCTCGCGCCGATTATGTACTGGAGAACACAGGAGATCCATCCGCCCTCCGCGCCCAGGTGGCCGAGCTTTGGAAGCTGCTGAAAGCGGAGAGCAACAAATCCCTGCTAAATGAGTCTTTAGAATAAGAAGTGGCAGCCGCGCCTTCCCTGCGGAACCATGGGGCGCGGCAGCCGTATAACAGTTGTCAGTGATCAGTTGTCAGTGGTTCGCGAATCTGTCTCGCGTGGTCTTTGCCGAAGAGGAACAGCTGGTGACGGACGACTCAAGGAAGGTTTTCAGGTTCAAGAGCTATGAAATCAATGCGCCGCGTTCTTCTGGTTGTTTTGCTGGTAGGCGGATTCTGGTACCTCACCACGCATCTTTCTTTCAAGCATGGCGGTCCGTCGTGGAGCCATTTCTCGCTCATTCCGGCCAAGGGTATCGGCTCCCCGCTTCAGCTCACCGAAGCCGAGGCCGCGCCCGCCTTCGATGCCGAGGAGCAGAACAATATCGCCGTTTACAAAAGGGTGCTTCCCTCGGTGGTCAACATCACCTCCACCACCCTGGTTTTCAACTTTTTTGAGGGGGTGGTTCCGCAGCACGGGCAGGGCTCCGGCTTCATCCTCAACAAGGCCGGCAACATACTCACCAACTACCATGTAGTCGAGAATGCCAACCGCGGCATCGAGGTGACGCTCAGCAACAAGCGGCGCTACACCGCCAAGGTCATAGGCACCGACCAGGTCCACGACCTGGCCTTGTTGCAGATCGAAGCGCCCAACCTGGAGCCGGTCACGCTGGCCGATTCCAGTGAACTTGCGGTCGGCCAAAAGGTCTATGCCATCGGCAATCCCTTCGGCCTTAGCGGTACCATGACCCGCGGCATCATCAGCGCGATTCGCCCTATCCGCGGGGCTGAAGGCGCGCCCATCGAAGACGCCATCCAGACCGACGCGGCCATCAACCCCGGCAACTCCGGCGGCCCGCTGCTCAATTCCCGCGGCGAGGTCATCGGCATCAACACCATGATCGCCTCGAACGGCGCTGACCAGAGCTCCGGCATCGGCTTCGCCATTCCCATCAATACAGCCAAGGCGGTGCTGGCCGACCTGAGCCGCTACGGGCGCGTCAAGAGGCCCTCGTTGGGCATCGTCTCTTACGCCATCGGCCCCGATCTGGCGCCGCAGATGGGCCTGGCCGCCGATTCCGGCGTCCTCATTCAGAAGGTCGTCCCCGGCGGAGCAGCCGAGCGCGCCGGCCTGCGCGGCGGCAAACAGCAGGCCTATGTGGGCAACACTCCCATCCTGCTCGGCGGCGACCTCATTGTGGCGGTCGACGGCCAGCAAGTCACGGATCCGCAGGAGATCAACGCCATCATCTTCAAACACCAGGCCGGCGACACCGTTACTGTCACGTTCTATCGCGGACCCAAACAGATCACGCTCAAGTTGATTCTGGGAGAAGCGCAGTAGGCAAGTATTGATCCGGCGCGGTTGGGTTGCGACAACACGAGCCGAGAGCAAACGCAGGTCGCCTTCGATTTCACTCAGCGCAGCCCTTCGACACGGTCGCCGCGGCGACCTCCGCTCCCTTTGAACAAGATACTTGGATGAGGCGGTTTGTAAACAAAATCAGCAAGTTAGCCACCGCTTCTCGGTGATAGCGAGTTGGCGGCAGTTCATTCCAGTCGTAACTCGCCGCGGAGAGTCGGGCCGCTCCTGGATTGCAGCAGCCCCCTCCGTCTGTATCTCCGTTACAGGTTGTCGATGCCCACCTTGACGGCACGATGGGGCATTTGCAGGTGCTTATCGTTCTGGGCTTCGCGGTCGAGACGGGCTCGTTTCGGCACCTCGATCAGGTCCTGGTCGTGGGCCGTCCGTTGAACTTCGTTCTGGGCGGGTTGCAATTGCCTGGGGATGGTCTGCATTCTCTATCTCTCCCTTGTGGTTGAATCTCGAACCGCTGGTTCAAAAGCAAGTTCTTCCAGGGGCTCAGAAGCCGGCCTGCGTTACGGCAACCTCCGCACGGGCCACCTGAACCCGCGCCAACTCGACCGGCTCGCCATAATGGCCGGCCACAACCGCGGCCGCCTGAGAGCCGTTGAGAAGCGGCCGCACCGCAGCCAGCTTGATCGCCGATTGGGCAGCCATCTGGGCCACTTGAGCCTTGCTGGAGATGGAGTGAACCAGGGCCAAAATCGCGGTCACAATGGTTGCCACGGCCTGGATCGCAGCCGAGGCGTGCTGCTGGCTGGCCGGGTCCACGATCTTCGCCGCTTGCAGGAGCGCGGCGTTCACCTGCTGCTGGAAGGTGACAATCTGGGTCTGCATCTCGGCCAGCGTGCTTGCCCCCGGATCGGCCAGATATGCCTTGGCCTGCGCCGACAGCAGATTCGAGGCCGCGTCGAAGCCGACTGTTGCGGCGGTAAAGATCGGCGCATCCTGCGGGGCGAGCAGCACCGCAGTCGAGTCCACGGTGGCTACGGCGCTTTGTAGCGCAGGCGTCCAGTTCACAATGTCCTGGGCAACGGTCACACCCGAGCAGCCGCTAACGAACGGCAAGGGCAGCAGCAGCGCGATCAGCGCCCACGCGCCCAGCTTGGCGGTGCTCCCGGCAGACGAAGACTCGCTTCCCGGATCGCGGGCCAGAAGCCCCAGGAAAGCGGTGGCAATGGCGCTCACAAGCGAAACCACTGTGTCGGTTCCGGCCGCGCCCAGGTTAACGCCCTGCTGCGAGAGAACTCGGGCAATGGTGACTACTGCAATCAACAGCCCGGCGGTCGATGTCTTGGGGTGATTCCAGATGTTCGAGATCGGATTCATTGAGAAAGCTCCTTCTTGAAGGTTCCCTGAAAGGGTCTTGAAAGTCCGCGAGGAAATGCGCCCTCGCCCCAACGACCGGTTCAGAGTTTCCCTAAGTGAAATGGCAGCGGAAGCCGCCTTGGTTAACTTTGGTTGACTTGCATTTGGGCAGTTCAGACGTAAGCTCAGGCCCGGAGTTCCCTGCTGTCGAGCGCCGCCGTGGTTCCGGCCGGCGCTCGCAGCCGGGAGCCGCCGCGCAGACCTCGACGGCCCCGCACCCCGGCGCCATCCGCTGGGGGAAGGCGTACTCATTCGCCGGGCACGGCGCATCCATCGTTAGTCCGGCTACCTTCAAGCCTAGGCAATTCGAGGCATATCTTCGGCAAGGTGACGCAGATCGATAAGCAATTTGAAAGCAACTACTTGGAATAAGAGAAACCGCGGCCGGGCTTGACAGGAAAAGCGTTGCTCCGCTGTCCGCCCGCGCCTCAGCCCATCAGCGAAGCGCCAACTGCGGATTCAGCCCGCCCAGCCGCGCCTCGAACTGCCGGTTGAAGCGGATCAGCGCGACCCACTGGCCCTGGTCTTCCTTCTTCCATACCAGCTCCCCGCCCAGTTCCCCGGCGATGGTCTCGGGCGGCAGATCGTGATGCAAGCCGAAGAACCGCTCGTCCATTGCTTCGCTCCCAAGCCCAAAACTCGCCAGCAGCGGCGGCGGATCGTACTTGGTGGAAAACACCAGCGCCGCTGAGTATTTTTCGGGCTCTGAAGCGGCGCGGGCAATCTCGGCGGCGGTAAAGTCCTCCAGCCGGTAGACGCTGTAGGGCTTCTTCAAATAGCCAAGTTCCGGGCGGGTCAACTCATCGCTCATCGGCCAGGCTGAAAGCACGGTTGCGCCGGGATAGCGCTTGTTGAGCTGGGCAATGCCGGCCTGGTGCAGCCGGACCACATGGGCGTAAGCCAGATTGTCTTCCGGCGCAAAGCCATAGGGCGGATTGACGAACAGCCCCATAACAAACGCCATCGCGGAGAAGACCGCCAGCCCCTGCCAGTAGGGGACCCTGCGATAGAACGTTGAAACCGCGACCAGCAGCACCAGAGGGAACATGGGAAGCAAGTAGCGGGTGAGCAGCGCGCCGCCCAGAACGCTGAACAGAAGCGCGTTCACCAGCAGCAGGATATAGATGCGGTGCAGAACCGGAAGAGCGATCGCCGCGCGCTCGCCGCCCTCGACGCCGGGCCGGGGCTCCAGCAGCAGGGCCGCAATCGCCATCAGCACCGGCACAAAGAGGTTCATGTGGACGGTCAGGTGGAGGACGCGATGGCCGAAGGCGGCCAATATCCGCAACGGATCGAGCGTGGCCTGCGCGTTGTAGCGCAGGAACTCGGGATTCCCAAAGAGAAAGCCGGTCTTGGCATAGTGCCAGGCGTACCAGCCGGCCAGCGGCAGAGCGCAGCTTGAGAGCCAAGCCGCTTCGCGCCACAGGCAAAATCGCAAGGGCGGAGGAACCCGGAAGCCCTCCAGCAGGCTCACCGCGGCCAACGCCAGCGGAACGGCAATGGCCGTCTCTTTCGACAGCGCTGCGGCGGCGAACCACAGAGCGGCTGCCCAGGGCTTGCGATCACGATCTGGTAGCGAGTAAACCAGCCCCCAAAGCGTGCAGGCGGCGGCAAAAATATCGGCGTGGGCCAGCGTGCTCTGGGCAAACCAGATGGGGTAGAGTCCGGTCAAGACCACGGTCCAGAAGGCAACCGGACCCACCCCGGTCAGGCGCATGGCCAGCCGCCACACCGCCAGCAGCCCCAGCGAAGCAACCATCAGCACCGTCTCGCGCGTCACCGCGGGAGTGAAGGCGGACAGCTTCCACCACAGCGCCAGGTAGATGCTGGGCAGCGGCGGATGGGCATTGGTCAGCGTGGTAATCGGAATCAGCGATCCGGTGCGAAAGAAGTCCCAGGCCGCGGGGATGTAGTAGCCGGCCTCGTCCCAGTAGTAAGGCAGACGCAGCAGCGTAAAGTGGCTCAGATAAAGCGCCGCGAAGATGACCGGATAGATCCTCCAAAGGGGCAGGGGGGCGTCCAGCCTCGGCGCAATCAGTCTATTCAGGCGCAAGCAATCACTCCTGGGGCCGGATCGGTCCAATGACTCGAGCCCTTAGGGAAGAACAAGGCTCAGTTGACCGGACCTTGCGAAAAGTTGTGGCTCTGCGGCTCCAGGTTGAGTACGCCAAAGGCCTGCTCATACTGCGCCAGATTCTGCCCCAGCACATTCCACAGGGCCTTGGCCTGCTGCGGGCTAAGGAAGATGGCTTGATGGTTGCGGATGGTTACCTGGTCTGGGCTGGCGCTCGATGCCAGGCCGAATACCAGCAGAAAATCCCAAACGCTGACGCGCACCTGGACGCTGTTGGCATAGGACTCGCGGTAGTCGGGGCTCTGGGCAAGATTCAGTTGGGGCTGCTGCGCGGATTGACTCATGGTGACACCAGATTACTCCCGCCGGGGCGCTTCGAGTGAGACCGCCGGACGGACCGATCCAGTTGGGCGAGTGCGCGTGAGAAGTTGCCGCGAAGGGAAGGATGGCGCGTGTCTTTGGCGCCGCTTTCGCCCCGGCGAAATCCCTGTTAACATAGAAGTCACACCTGCCCGATTCGCGGGAAACCCCGAAGAGATTGCAACGAAAGAGGTTATACGTGGCCGATACCACCAAAATCGAAGACAAGCTGGAACGCAAGAAACTGAAACGCGCCGCCCGCAAGAAGGCCGCTCCCAAGGCAGAGCGCACCGGAGCGCGCGGCGAAAAGAAGAAGAAGGTCAAGAAGATGGTTCGCGGAGTCTCCAAGCGCTAACCAGCCCCAGCCGAGAGGATTCCGCAACCCCGCTCAATGAGGAGAACCGCGCTGGCCAGTCAACTGCTTGCCCGCAAGTCGATCGACAAGCTGATCCGGGACGCGGATGAACCCGAACACCGCCTCAAGAAGACCCTGGGGCCGTGGTCGCTGACCGCGCTGGGCATTGGGGCTGTCATCGGCTCGGGCATCTTCACGGTTATCGGCACGGCCATCTCAGGCGAGCAGTTCGACTCGACCAGCGTGGTGAATACTCCGCTCATTCACTACGTCATTACCCACACCGCATTGGCCGGCCGCCCCGGCGCCGGTCCGGCGATCGCGCTTTCGCTCATCCTGGTGGCCATTGTCTGCGCTCTCACTGGCCTGTGTTACGCCGAACTCGCCTCCATGATTCCAATCGCGGGCTCGGCCTATACCTACACCTACGCCACCATGGGCGAGCTGATCGCCTGGATCATCGGCTGGGATCTGATTCTGGAGTACGCCGGCTCCAACATGACCGTCAGTGTCGGCTTTGCCGCCCACGTGGTGGATCTGCTGGACTGGTTCGGCCTGCATCCCTCTCCAATCTGGATCTCGCCGGCTTATCTGCCTGACGGCCTTCAGGATCTGGCCGGCAACTGGCTCTACCATCCCGGCTGGCACTTCGGCTTCAACATTCCCGCGTTCCTTATCGTCCTCATCCTCACGGTGATTCTGGTGCGCGGCATTCGCGAGTCGGCCAGCACCAACAACATCATGGTGAGCATCAAGCTTCTCGCCATCCTCATCTTCGTCTTCGCCGTCATCGGCTTCATCCATCCCGGCAACTGGCATCCCTTCATGCCCAACGGCTGGAGCGGCGTGCTCACAGGCGGGTCGATCATCTTCTTTACCTACATCGGCTTCGACTCGGTCTCAACCGCGGCCGAGGAATGCCGCAACCCGCAGCGCGACCTGCCCATCGGCATCATCGCCACGCTGGTCATCTGCACCACGCTTTATGTGGCTGTGGCCGTCTGCCTCACCGGCCTGGTGCCCTGGCAGTCGATGGTGGGCGACGCCGCTCCGGTGGTCAACGCCCTCAAGAAGCTCTCCGTCCTGCCTGGCGGCCATCCCCTCCACTGGATCAGGATGGTGGTTCTGATCGGCGCCATCATGGGCATGCTCTCGTCGATCCTCGTCTACCAGCTCGGCCAGTCGCGCGTCTGGTTCTCCATGTCCCGCGACGGCCTGCTGCCCAAAGTCTTCAGCAATGTGCACCCGGTCTTCCGCACGCCGGCCTTCTCCACCTGGGTGGCCGGATTCGTTGTGGCCATCCCCTCCGGCCTCTTCGACATCGGCACCCTCGCCGATCTCTCCAACATCGGCACCCTCTTCGCCTTCGTCCTCGTCTCCGTCGGCGTCATCGTGCTGCGCTACCGCGAACCGCATCGCCGCCGCGGCTTCCGCGTTCCCTTCGGCCCCATCATTCCGGCGCTCAGCGTGATCTTCTGCTTCCTGCTCATGGCCGGATTGCCCATCATCACCTGGATGCGCTTCCTCATCTGGCTCGCCATCGGCCTGGTCATCTACTTCCTCTACAGCCGCCACCGGTCCGAGTTCGCGGGACAAAAGTAAACTAAATACCGTCACCAGTAAACTAAGCGTTGTCATCCTGAGCGAGGTCGCCGCGGCGACCGATTCGAATGCCTGCCCTGAGCGAAGCCGAAGGGGACCTGCGTTTCGTTGGTTGCGTCTCCCGATCCAATGCCGACGGTTCAGAAATTATCTGCAGTGTTTTGAAAATAAATTAGGGGGGTGGGGGTATTAATCAAATGGGGCAATAATATACTTGGCTGAGTATGGTTTATAATAGGTTTGCCTGTTGGTCTCAGATCACCGGGCAATTGGCAGGTTGGCCGAGCGGCTGAAGGCACTCGATTCATAATCGAGCAATCCAGAAATGGATTCGCGGGTTCGAATCCCGCACCTATTTGAAGCGCCAGGGAGATATCTTACCCTGGCGCTTTCTAGTTTTCGTTGTGGGTGAAATCGACCAAGAAATTGCTTAGCTCTTGAAACGCTTCATTTGATAGATCGATAGGGTTGTCTTTACCCTTCCGCCAAATGAATCCAAGAGAGCAGCAAGGGTCATCCTTGCAATAGGAGGCAATTACGCATTGCATCTTCATTTTCGCTTTCTTTTTGTCGCTCCAGAGATCCGTGAGTTTATGACAGACTTCCAGCGAACGAATGCACGTATCGAGTTCGGGGTGTGAAGAAAAAACGGCTCTTAGCAAAAGGGACTCTAGGCCTCCCAACTGCCCCTTGCCGGGGATCAAGAAGACACCCGTAGTTTTGTGTTTTCCTCGACTCACCACGAAACACTCTTTAGGTGCGATGAATTGACCCGTGAATGCCATCTGCGCCTTTGCGAAGGAGTTCTCTGCATTTTCATCGGCATCCCGCATGATCGCGATTCCATTTACGGTCGGGACTTCCGAAAGCAGCCTTACCATCGCAGGAATGCCGCTCTCACCGTTTGCTCCATCTCGCCTCTTTTTGGGAAATGTAACGTCGCAATTCGTTATTTTGAGATGTTCGAGGAGGGCACAGAAAAAACCACCATCCTGAAACCCTTCGCAAACGATAACGAACGGGCTTTCAGGTT
>JBEKDH010000106.1:0-15103 GCA_050014455.1 Occallatibacter sp. | reverse complement strand
GTTACCGGCCGCGTCCGCGCCGACAAGCGCGCCCCCGGCGGCTTCGAGCTCGACGTGGAAGACGTTCAGGTCGTCCATCGCGTCCCCGAGTCCGATCCCTACCCCATCACCCTCAAGGAACATGGCGTCGACTTCCTCATGGAGCACCGCCATCTGTGGGTGCGCTCGCCGCGTCAGTCGGCCATCCTGCGCATCAGGGCCGAGATCATGCGCGCTGCCGCGGAGTATTTCGACTCGAACGGATTCATCCGCACCGACCCGCCCATCCTGACCCCGGCGGCGTGCGAGGGCACCTCCACCCTCTTCCCCGTCGATTACTTCGGCGACCCGGCCTACCTCACCCAATCCGGCCAGCTTTACATCGAGTCCACCGCGCTGGCTCTGGGCAAGGTCTACAGCTTCGGCCCCACCTTCCGCGCCGAGAAATCGAAGACTCGCCGCCACCTGACCGAGTTTTGGATGATCGAGCCCGAAGTCGCCTTTATGGATCTCGATGGCCTGCTGGAGCTGGCCGAGAACTTCCTCTCACACATCGTCTCGAGCGTCCTCAAGAACCGGGCCGCGGAGCTGTCGGTGATCGGCCGCGACCCTGCCAAGCTTCAGGCCATCGTGCCGCCGTTCCCTCGCCTCACCTACGACGATGCCGCGGCCATGCTGAACGCCGCCCACAAGACCGGCCAACTCGAAGCGGCCTTCGAATACGGCAGCGACTTTGGCTCACCCGACGAGACCTGGCTCAGCAGCCAGTTCGACCGTCCGGTGATGGTCCACCGCTATCCCGCCAACGTGAAGGCCTTCTACATGGAGCCCGACCCGCTCGATCCCCGTCTCGCTCTGTGCGTTGACGTTCTCGCGCCCGAAGGTTACGGCGAGATCATCGGCGGGTCGCAGCGCGTCTCAAGCTATACGCTCCTGAATAGCCGCATCGAAGAGCACCACCTGCCCAAGGAAGCCTTCGAGTGGTATCTGGACCTGCGCCGCTACGGCAGCGTCCCGCACAGCGGCTTCGGCATGGGCATCGAGCGAATGGTGGCGTGGGTTTGCGGCCTCGACCACGTCCGCGAGACCATCCCCTTCGCGCGCACCCTCCACCGCATCTACCCTTGAGGCAGCGCACCCTTTCAGGCCGGTTTGATCGATAGCCAATCTCGACGGTGCGGGGGTTCCTCAGGCTTCAACGCCAACGCCGAGGGTTTCCGGCGTAACTGCTTTGTGGCGGACATAGTTGTAAGGCGGGACGGTATAGCCGCGCAGGAGGGCAATACCGAGCTGAATGAGACGCGGTCCGTAGGTTTCGACCTCGTGTGAGATGGAGCCGATCAGAGCGCTGGCGCCAGAGCGCATCTCTTCCAGAACCTCCGGGATGCAGTCCTGGCCGACGATGGCAAAGTCCGGTTCGCGGCCCGACTCGCGTGCCGCGTCGAGAACGCCGAGGGCGCTGGAATCGGTGGCGGCAGCGACCAGGATGTGCTGGCCCTTCGGCTGGTTGCGGAGGAACTCGGCGGCAGCCGAATGGCTGGGCTGGCGCATGCCACGGCCTTCAACAGTCAGGAAGCGGTCGCCGGGGAGATCCTTGAGTCGGTCGCGAATCCCCTCGAAAGCGCCGGTGATCCGGTTCTGGACAAAACTGCCGGCCTCAGCGAATCCGACGCCGAGAACCCAGTCTACCTTACCCTTCCATTTGCGCAGCGCGTACTGCCCCAGCAGAGAGCCCGCTTCAACTCCGACTTCGAAGTTATCCACGCCAAAGTAAGTGGCGTTGGGGTGAGGCACATCGATGGCCACCAGCGGAATGTCCGCCTTCTTGAAGATGTGGGCCACCCGCGGCGCTACGCGCTCCTCTACCTGGAACTCGATGGCCAGGTCAACACGCTTGGCGACGAATTCTTCGGCGTTTTGGATGGCAATGTCCGGGTCGTAACGGTTGTCGAGGATCAGCAACTCGACGCCGGCGGCGGCCGCCGCGGCGGTTACGCTCTGAGCCACGGCCACAGAGAAGGGCATCTCAGCGCTTTGGGCGGCAAAGCCGAAGCGCAGGCGGCGGGGGCGTGACACCAACCGGTAAAGCCCATTCTGCGACTGGGCTACATAGCCGCGGTGCACGAGTGTCTTGAGGATGCGGTAGACGCTGGTCTTTGAAATCTGTGTCTTCTGGAAGACATCCTCAAGGGCCACGGGGGCATTATTCTGCTCCAGCAACTCGAGGACGTCGAGGGCTTTGGAGAGAATCGGAATCAGGTACAGCCTCTTGATCTTGGCTTTGGGCATTCAAGTGACTCCCGAGATGCAATTTCAATAGCGAAACTGCGCTCGCGTAAGGATAACGCGTTTCAGGCGTAGCTGTTAACGGTCGCGTGGCGGCTTCCGCGCTCGCGGCCAATGCGTTCTACATAGCCGCTCGAGCGCAGGGCGGCCAAGGGATCGGCTGGCAGTCCGCGCGTCGTGCGCCAGGCCGCGGCGAGCGGGCGGACATCGGTCCAAAAGGCGCCGCGGAAGAGCTCCTCGGCGGCGACCAGGTCACAGGATTGCTGGTAGACAGCCAACTGTTCGCGATCGATGAGGGCCGCCTTCAGCCAGAGCTCCTGGGCGGTGACCACGGTCTGCACGGTAGCTTCCATCTTGCCCTTCAGGTTATGGCTCTGGTCGATCATGAAAGCGATCTCGAGTTCCGGCTTCTCGGCCAGGGCTGAGTGAATCTCATGGAAGATGCGAAAGATCTGGTAGGGATCGATGGAGCCGAGGGTAAGATCGTCGTCGGCATAGCGGCGGTCGTTGAAGTGGAAGCCGCCCAGCAGGCCTGTGTGCAGCAGCCAGGCAACGATCTGCTCGATATTCTGCGAGGAATAATGGTGGCCGGTATCCACCAGAACCCGGGATTGCGGGCCGGAATGGCGCGCCAGATGCGAGGACATGCCCCAGTCGGCGATGTCGGTGTGATAGAAGGCCGGCTCGAAAGGCTTGTATTCAATCAGTTGGCGCTGATCCGGCGCCAGTTGGTCGTGAGTGGCGCGCAAGGCTTCCTCAAGCCACCCGATGCGTTTGCGGATGCTCTGGGTGCCGGGATAGTTGGAGCCATCGGCGAGCCAGATGGAGAGATCGCGGCAGCCGAGGCGCTTGGCAATCTCGATCGAATCCAGGATGTGATTGACGGCCTGCTCTCTGATCTTCGGCGAGGGGTTGCAGAGGGAGCCGAACTTGTACTCCTGGTCCTGAAAGAGGTTGGGATTGATGGAGCCGGCGCGAATGCCGAAACGGCGCTCCAGTTGCTTGACCTCGGCGACGTCTTTGACGCCGTTGGGCAGATCCCAGAGCACGTGCAAGGCGACCGTAGGCGTGACGCCGGTGAGGCGGTTAACCTCGGCCGCGTCGGCAAACTTCTCCTCAATGGTGGAAGCAGCGGCGGCCTGCGTGAACTTGCCAAAGCGGGTGCCGGTGTTGGCGAATCCCCAAGAGGGAATCTCGATTTGGAAAGAATCCAGAGCTTGAACAGCCTGGTCGAAGATTTCTGACTCCGAATGCGTCATTGCCTCTTTCCCCTTTTTGAGCCGGTCTTCGCCGGTCTCAATTCAACGTTTGTCGCGGACTGAAGGTCATCGTGCACCAGGATCACATGGAGGAAGCGTGGTCCGTGGACGCCCTTGATGCGTGTCATTTCAATATCTGCCGTAGCACTGGGCCCGGAGATGGTTGTGGCCACAGCCGGGGTCCCCAGCGACGGGTCTTTGTCGCTGGGGTGTAAAGCCGGCGGCGGCTGGCAGCGGTCGAAGTACTCGGGCAGCGTTTCAACCACCTGGCTGGCGCGGAGGATGCATAGATGCCAGTCGGGCAGCAACGTGAGCACTCTGCGGCCCTCCGCGGGGGAGTGATGAAGGACGATGGTCCCCGAATCGGCGACGCCGCACGAGGCCGCGGTGACCACGCCTTCCGCCTTCTCGATCTCGGCGATCTCGAGGCCGCGATCGATCTTCCAGTCAAAGCCGCCAGCGAGCCACTCGGCGGGCAAACCCTGGGGCGCGGTGAAGATGTGCTTGCCGCTGGCAGTGAGTTGGGCGGCGATCGCAACAGGCAGGGACTCAGGCGAGGATTCGACGACCTCGGCGTCGTACTCGCGCAAGCGCTCGATCATCAGCGCGATACGGGCTGCGGCGGAAAGCGCGCCCCGGCGGAGATAGGCGCGGGGCAGGGTCCCGTAGGCATCCTCAAGTAGAGACGCGTCCCTCTTGACCGGCTTTGTCGCGTCGCCGATGCGGTCGAGTATCCGTTGCCGGGATTGTCTGGGAGCTGGCAGAGGCGCGCTCATCTTGCCTCCTTGGCCGACTGCCGGCCGCGGGCTGCCCACCATCCGTGGAAGGTCTGTTTGGGAAAGCCGCGCAGATCGCGGGTCTGGGTCCATTTACCCCCCACGCTGGGCAGAGAATGAATCCATCCGTCCCCGCGCGTGAAGAAGCGCAACCCGATGCGCCCCATGAATTGCGAGGCATGGAAGAGCCAGGCAGTTGAAAAGAGGAGATTGGCGATCCGCAGACCCAGGTACATGGGGTCGAAGAAGCGGCCCAAATCCCGCCGCTCCTGGTTGACAACCTGGGCGCGCAGTTCGAGCAGCACCTCGGGAATGTTGATCTTGACCGGGCAGACCTCATAGCAGGCGCCGCAGAGCGAGGAGGCAAATGGGAGCGACTGCGCGTAGTGCATCTGCATCAACTGTGGCGTGAGAATGGCACCGATGGGGCCGGGGTAAACCGACCCGTAGGCGTGGCCTCCGGTCTGCCTGTACACCGGGCACGCGTTCATGCACGCGGCGCAGCGTATGCACTTCAGGGTTTGGCGCTGTTTTGGCTTGGAGAGGATCGACGAGCGCCCATTGTCGAGCAGAACCACATGGAAGCGCTGCGGACCGTCGCCGGGGGTGACGCCGGTCCAGAGCGAGTTGTAGGGATTCATGCGCTCGCCGGTAGCGGAGCGAGCAAGCACCTGGAGCATGACCTCCAAATCCTTGAAGCGAGGCAGAACCTTTTCAATGCCGGCCAGGGTGATCAAAGTGCGGGGCAAGGTAAGGCACATGCGTCCGTTGCCCTCGGACTCGACCACAACCACGCTGCCGGTTTCAGCGATAAGGAAGTTGGCGCCGCTGATGGCGGTGGGAATGGTGAGGAACTTCTGGCGAAGATAGTTGCGGGCGGCAGCGGTAAGGTCCTGCGGGTCGTCGGAGAGATCATCGAGGCCCATGCGGCGGGCAAAGATCTCCCGCACCTGGCTGCGATTGATGTGCAGCGCCGGCACGACGATGTGGGAGGGCTCTTCCTCGCCCAATTGCAGGATGATCTCGGCCAGATCGGTCTCGAAGACGTTCACGCCCCCTGCCTGCAGGAAGGGATTCAACTGAATCTCGGCCGAGGTCATGGTCTTGATCTTGATTACATCGCTCGAGTTTTCCTGGCGAAGCAGGTCGAGGATGATCCGGCGGGCTTCGCCGGCGTCCGCGGCCCAGTGGACCGTGCCGCCGGCTGCTGTGCATTTGGCTTCGAACTCTTCGAGGTAAGCGCCCAGATTCTCAATGGCATGGGCACGGATAGCCGATGCCGCCGAACGCAACTCCTGCCAGTCGGTCTTTTCGGCCACCAGCCGGGCGCGCTTGGCCTGGATCACGTCGATGGCGTGGGCAACGTTCTTGCGCAGTTGGGGATTGCGCAAAACCGGCAGCGCGGCCTGCGGAAAGGGAAGCGCAAGCGTCGGGTCGAGTACGGGATGGCCTGCGGTTGCCTGGCTCATGAGACCCCCTCGGCCGGTGAGGCTTCCGTGCTGGCCAGAATCTGGGCCAGGTGGATGGTCTTCATGCCAGCGTACTGGCGGTGCATCGCTCCGCCCAGGTGCATGAGGCAGCTGTTGTCGAGCGCGGTGCAGAACTCGGCTCCGGTGGAGACCACGTCCTGAAGCTTGACGGCCAGCATGGCGGACGAGACCTCCGCATTCTTGACGGAAAATGTACCCCCGAAGCCGCAGCAGCGGTCCACATTGGGCAGCGGCGCCAATTGCAGGCTGCGCACTTTGGCCAGCAAGCGGTAAGGGCGGTCGCCCAAGTGCAGCGCGCGAACGCCGTGGCAACTGGCGTGAAAAGTGACTCGATAGGGGAACCAGGCGCCCACGTCCTCAACGCCAAGCCGGTCGATAAGGAACTCGCTCAGCTCGTAGATCCTGGGCAGCAGGGCGGCGAAGTCCTTGCGCAGCGATTCGTTGCCCAGTTCGTCGATCAGTCCGGGGTATTGATCGCGCATCATGGCCACGCAGGACGAGGAGGGAACGACGATGGTTTCGGTGTCCTGGTAGAGGCGAACCAGGCGCTTGGCCTGAGAGAAGGCCTCGGCGCGAAAGCCGGTGTTGGCGTGCATCTGGCCGCAGCAGGTTTGCCCGGGATGAAACTCCAGCTCTACCCCCAGCCGTTCGAGCAGGCGCACCACCGCCCTGCCCGTTTCCGGAAAGAGCGTGTCGTTATAACAAGTGATGAACAGCGATGCGCGCATAAGCCGCTCAAACAAGACATCGAATCAAAGGCTGTATGGTATTCGATAGAGACACCATTTGTCTATTGCACAATAGATTTTTAGGTTCGCCCGACGATCGGGCCAGCATTTAGACCGATTACTGCTTCACCATATCCCTCAAACGACATCTGTAGGAATCTGCTCGCCTGCCCGAAGCGATCGATTGGTCAGCTGACACGCCGGTGCAAACGTCCTCAGTCCTGACAGGTTCTTCCTTGTTGCTCGCGGAGCAAACCCAGCGAAATGCCGTCCGAGAACCCGGCGGAGCATGGGCCGCGGAGAAAGTGGGTCTGTGCGCCCGCGCAGTGTGTCATTTCACTGGAGCCAAGGCTTCTTTCCATGGAAGGCTGCCAGGGCAAGCGCCCGTTGTCGTGCGCTCTGGAGAGCAGTCGCAGTTAGACCGCAGCGGCGGTTCCTGGTCTAGAATTGTGCGGTCCGGTTTTCAGGAGGCAGTATGCAGCAGACTCTCCGGGGGAGTGGGACGCGGCGCGTCTTTATTACCCTGTTTCTTTCCTTTGCCGTTGTCTTTGGCGGCCTGGCAGTTCGTGCGCAGAGCGCGCACGACGAAAAGCAGATCGACGATGCCATCGCAAAGATGACGCTGGAAGAGAAGATTCACATGCTTTCGGGGGCGACCATGATGTCCTCGGCGGGGATTCCGCGGCTGGGGATTCCGGCCTTTCGCATGAGCGACGGCCCGATGGGGGCGCATGTGCCGCCACCCTCGACGGCATACGCGGCCGGCATTGGGCTGGCGGCCAGTTGGGACCGCGACCTGGCAACGAAGGTTGGGGTCCAGATTGGGCGCGATGCCCGTTCACGCGGCGCCAGCTACCTGTTGGGCCCGGGAGTGAACATCTATCGCGCGCCGTTGAACGGCCGCAACTTCGAGTATTTCGGTGAAGACCCGTTTCTGGCCGCGGAGACGGCGGTGGGTTACATCGACGGAGTGCAGTCGCAGGGCGTGAGTGCCACCATCAAGCATTACGCGGCCAACAACTCGGAGTATTTCCGATTTACCGAGGACTCGGTGGTGAGCGAGCGGGCGCTGCGAGAGATCTATCTGCCCGCCTTCGAGGCTGCGGTGCGCAAGGCGCATGTGGGCGCAATCATGGATTCCTACAACCTGCTGAACGGCCAGCACGCCACGGAGAATTACCACCTGAACGTGGAGATTGCAAAGCAGCAGTGGGGCTTTGGCGGCGTTCTCATGTCCGACTGGTGGGCGACGCACGATGGCGTGGCTGCCGCGAACGGGGGACTGGATCTGGAGATGCCGTTTGGCTACTTCATGAATGAGAAGACTCTTTTGCCGGCCGTGAAGGACGGCAAGGTGAAGGAATCTGTAATTGACGACAAGATTCGGCGGCTGCTCAGGGATGGCTACCGCTTTGGCTGGATCGCCCGCGACCCGCTGGATACTTCGATACCCCGCTATAACCAGCAGGGACGCCTGGCGGCGCTGCAAAGCGCGCGCGAGGGGATTGTTCTGCTGAAGAACCAGGGCAACCTGCTGCCGCTCGACCCGGCCAAGGTGAAGACGATCGCGGTTATCGGTCCGGATGCCTTTCCGGCAATTCCGACCGCGGGCGGCAGCGGACAGATTCCCACCTTTACCGAAGTTAGCGCCCTGAAAGGGATCGGCGACCGGCTTGGAGTGAACGCCAACGTGGTTTACGACCGGGGTGTGCCCAAGTTGTCGATTTTGGCTGTGCGCACGGGATTCATGCAGGCTCTCGGCAAGTTTGCCCTCGGCCTTACAGTGGAAACCTTTGACAACCCCGAGTTCAGCGGCAAGCCCATCGCCACCCGAACCGAGATGTTTGCCAACAGCGGGCAGAACATCCTCGACAGTCCGGACCTTACCGAAGTAATCAACAGCATTCCCGCCCAGTTGATGATGAGCATGATGCCGAGCGGCCCAACCGCGACTACGAAATTTGAGCGCTGGACTGGATTCTACTTTGCCCGCGCTCATGGGAACTACGTCGTCTTTGCCGAGAATCAGGGTAAGTACTGGCTGAAGATCGACGATGCAACCGTAATCGACCACTCCGAGATTCCAAAGTTTGCCCTCACGCAGCGAGTTGTGCCACTGACGCCGGGGCCGCACAAAGTGGTGATGGACGTTCTGGGCCCGCCGCAGTTTGGCGAGGCGCAAATCAAAATCGGCATCGTCCAGGAAGGCACTCTCGTCAACCAGTCGGCCATCGATCTGGCCAGGAAGGCGGACGCGGTGGTGGTGGCTGTGGGCTTCGACCAGGATATTGAGACCGAGGGCGCGGATCGCGAGTTCCAGTTGCCCCCAGGGCAGGAGGAACTCATTGAGAAGATTGCGGCCGTCAATCCAAATACGATTGTGACCGTGACGGCCGGCGGAAGCGTGGATGCTTCGCGCTGGCTCGATCATGTGGCCGCTCTGCTCGAAAACTGGTATCCGGGCCAGGAAGGCGGGACCGCGCTGGCCGAGGTTCTTTTCGGCGACGTGAACCCTACGGGGCGGTTGCCGATCAGCTGGGAGAAGAGCCTGGCCGACAATCCGTCCTATGCGTACTACTATCCAACGCCGGGGACGCTGACCATTCCATATAAGGACGATGTGTTCGTGGGCTATCGCGGCTATGAGCATGACGGCGTCAAGCCGCTGTTCCCGTTTGGCTTCGGCCTCTCCTACACCACCTTCAAATACAGCTGGCTGAAGATTCATCCGGGCGCGGAGCCGGGGGCCTACGAGGTCAGCTTCGAGGTGACCAACACCGGAACCAGGGCAGGGGCCGACGTGGCCCAGGTTTATATCAGCGAGGATCATCCCGAGGTTCCCCGGCCTCCGCAGGAGCTGAAGGGCTTTGCGCGGGTCGTGCTTGAACCAGGCCAAAGCCGCCGCGTGACGGTGCCGCTGGATGCGCGCTCGTTCACGTGGTATGACGAGAAGGCTGCGGCCTGGCGTGCCGCCGCGGGTTCCTTCACGATCCGGGTCAGCCGGTCTTCGGCCGATCCGCAACTGGAAGGCAAGATCAGGCTGGCGCAGGCGATTGTGCTGCCGGTCCAACAGTAGACTGCAAAGAGCCGCCCATTCCCGGTTGGCGTGACGCCGACCGAGTCGTTCATCCGTGCCGCTTTGGCGGGTTGTGCTCCTGTTTCCCAGGGTGACGGCCCGTCGGAGCCTTGGCTTCCTTTCCCTCCGGAAGGTCAACTTTTCTCTCTGGGCCCCGTCTAATGAGGTTGTCCGGCATCGCTGTTACCATCGCCAGAGGGGCGATTCCGCGATTACTTCTTCATAAGGCTTCAAATTGTCAGTAGCAGCCACTATGGTCCGCAGCCAGGAAGCAGGGCGTGAGTTTTCCCCATTTGAGCCTGGAGCTTCCATGATTCTCGATCGGCACCGCAACTTTTCGCGTTCTCGGGGGTCTTCTCCGAAGGAAAGGTCCAGGAAAATCACTATGCGTCTGATGAGTTCGCTTCCCCTTTGTGCATTGGCCAGCGCACTGCTGTGCGGAACAGCAGCGATGGCCCAGCAGTTCGCACCTACCGTTCGGATCGTCGATCGGGTCGACGAGAGCCAGCTTGTGACGCTCAAGGGCAACACCCACCCGGCGGCCAACGCGAAGAACGATCTTGGCCGGGTGAGTCCCGGCCTGCCCATGACCGACCTGATCCTGGTTCTGAGCCGCAGCCCCCAGCAGCAGGCGGCCTTTGAGCAGTTTGTTGCCAGCCAGTACGACTCGAACTCGCCCAACTATCATCAGTGGCTCACTCCCGAGCAGGTGGGGGAGAACTTCGGCCCGTCGCAGACCGACATTGCCACCATCTCGAACTGGCTGACCGGGCATGGATTCTCAGTGGATGGGGTGAGCAAGGATCGCATGTCTCTGCGCTTCAGTGGCACGGCGGGCCAGGTGCAGACCGCCTTCCACACCGAGATTCACAATCTGAGCGTGAGGGGCGTCGCGCACATCGGCAACATGAGCGACCCGCAGATTCCGGCCGCGCTTTCGACGGTGGTGGTGGGCGTGAAGGCGCTGCATAACTTTTTCCCGCGCCCGGAGCACCACATGGGAAGCGTAGTGCAGAGGGATGCGGCTTCAGGGAAATGGCAGCGGATTGCGCCGGCCGCGACGGTCTCCGCGAAGAGCGGGCTCTCGGCGGCTTCCGCGACGGGCCTGGCGGCCAAGTTGGCGGCGAAGGCCCGGCCGCAGTTCGGGTCCAACCCCAGCTATTTAGGGCAGTCCTACCTGGTTGAGGATGTGAGTCCGTGGGATTTTGCCACCATGTACAACGTCCTTCCGCTGTGGAACGCGAGCACGCCGATCGACGGCACCGGGCAGACGATCGCCATTGCCGGAACCAGCGACATCGATGTGGGGCAAACCGGAGAAACCGGGGCCAACGGCAACAACGACGTGGCCACCTTCCGCAACTTTTTCGGCCTGCCGACCAGCAAGCCGGCCAATACGCCCATCCGTGTCTCCGGCAACAGCCAGCCTCTCACCGTTTGCACGGACCCTGGCACGGAATCCAACCCGCCCCCCTGCACCATCGACGACCTGATCGAGAATTCGCTGGATGTGGAGTGGTCGGGGTCGATCGCCAAGAATGCGCAGATCGTTCTCGTGGCCTCGTATCCGGCTTCGGTCTCCGACGACAATCTTTACGATTCGGAGAGTTATATCGTCAACAACGTCAGCAACCCCTCTTCTCCCGTTTATGGTGTTCACGTCATAAACGTTAGCTACGGCGCGTGCGAACTGGGCCTCGGCACGGCCGGGAATGTGGAGTATTACGATCTATGGCAACAGGCCGCGGCGGAGGGGATCGCGGTGTTTGTGGCGGCAGGCGACTCCGGCTCGGCCTCCTGCGACGGCGGGCAGGAAGTCGCGTTCGAAGGATTGACCGTGAGCGGTCTCGCTTCCACTCCCTACAATACGGCGGTGGGAGGAACGGACCTGAACTGGTGTAATCCGGACACCTCCTTTAATACAACCTGTGTGGCGTCGCCGTACTGGAATACGAATAATGCCGCAAACGGGTCGAGCGTGAATGCTTCGGGGCCGGGCAAGGGGTATGTACCCGAGGTTCCCTGGAACGATAGCTGCGCCAATCCCCTCACTTTGAAGTGGGTGCAGGACACAGCCAACGACATCTATGGCATCCCCAGCTCAGGCTCTAACGGCGTTACGAACCTGGAGCAGTCCTGCAACTTCATTTACGACTACAGCTACAACGGCTACTACTATGGGATCCCGGGCCTTGGGTTGGAATACCCCTACGTTGAGTATCTAGTCGCAGTTGTCGGCGGAAGCGGAGGGGCGAGTGGGTGCGTTGCCAATAGCACCTCGCCGGCCTACTCGAACACGACCATGGGGGCGTGCACCACTGGAGCCACCAGCACCGGCGCTACCAGCAACCCCGACACGGGCGTCAGCCAGGGGTCGATTCAGATTTACCCGACCAGTACCGGAAGCGGTTGGATGAAACCCGGCTGGCAGGCGGGAGTTAGCGGAATTCCTGCCGATGGCGTGCGCGATCTTCCCGATATCAGCTTCTTCGCCGCAGATGGCTACGTCTCCAGCAGCGCTTACCTGATGTGCGTTTCCGAAAACGGAGCTTGTGCTTATGACACGAAGGTCGAGCCGATTGCGCAGGAGGTGGGCGGAACCTCGGTGGCAACGCCGGCCATGGCTGGAGTGATGGCGCTCATCAACCAGAAGACCGGGGCGGCGCAGGGCTTTGCCAATCCGGAGCTCTACACGCTGGCCGCCAAACAGAGCCAGACCGGCTACGGAAGCTGTAGCGCGGAGACGGTTTCCACCGCGAGCAGTTGCTACTTCAACGACATCGATGTGGGCACCATCGCCCAGCCCTGCGATGCCGTCGATGCGACGCCCAACTGCACGGCGACATCCTCCACATTTGGGTACGCCGATGAGATTGGCATCCTGCCCAGCTACAGCGCGGGCGCGGGATACGATCAGGCCTCCGGGCTGGGATCGTTGAACGTGGCTAACGTGGTGAATGCCTGGCCGGCGACGGTGGGCACTGCTGCGGCAAAGGTGACGGTCACGCCGGTGCCAAACAGCATCAACTCGAACAATACGCTGGATGTGACCGTGACGGTGGCCAGTTCGCCCAGCGGCGGCGCGGTGCCGACCGGAACCGTGACCCTGACGGCTTCGGGATCGACCTACTCCGGATCGGGAACGAGTTGGACCGGCAGCGTCCTGTTCACCATTCCCGCCAACTCGCTCGGAGCGCCCGGCAGCACGCTTACGGCCAAGTATGGCGGCGACGCGGTGTATGGGCCGGCCAGCGGCACGGCGGTGGTAGCGGTGACGACGGTTGCCCTGTTGACGCCCACGATCACCGTGACACCTGCATCGACGACGCTGAACTCGGATGCCAGCTTGAACGTGACTGTGGCAGTGGGCGGGACGAGCATTACTCCCACGGGAACGGTGAAGCTCTCCGGTGGCGGAATCGCGACCGCTCTCCCGGGAACGCTGGTGAGTGGCAGCTACCAGTTCACGATTCCGGCCAACACGCTAAGCTCCGGAGCGGACACATTGACGGCAAACTACTACGGCGACAGCAATTACGCGCCGGGGAGCAACACGGCAACCGTTACGGTGACGGAGTCCACATTCAGCCTGACCGGGACACCGATTGTCCTGAGTCCCGCCACGAGTATCGCGCCAGGACAAAGCGCGACGGCGACCGTGACCGTGAGCTCAACGGCGGGGTACACCGGGACGGTGACCCTGACCTGCCAACTGCAAAGCACCACGGCCAGCGGCGGAGATGGAGCAACCTGCACCGGCGGAGGCACGCCTGGAATCTCGCTCACCGGTGGCACTTCGAGCGGGACAGTGGTCTTCACCGTGGGCACAACCGCGCCCAGCAGCGCGTCTCTCCGCTATCCTGACCTGCCCGGCAAGGGCTGGATGGGCGCGGGCGGCGGAGCGGTTCTAGCCTTGCTGGTATTCTTCGGCATTCCGGCGCGGCGGCGCAGTTGGCGGCAGATGCTTGGCATGCTGGTGCTGATGGCGGCGCTGGGCTGCCTGAGCGCCTGCGGAGGCGGTGGCAGCAGCGGCGGTGGTGGAGGCGGGCAAAGCGATCCGGGAACAACGGCGGGAACCTACACCTTCCTGGTGCAGGGAACCGGAACGCCATCTGTCACACCGGCAGTTTCAACAACGTTCACGGTGACCGTGAACTAACAACCGGTACAGGCAGGCAACACGCGTTGGCCCTTCCGTCGGGGAGGGCCCACGCGCGGTTGGGGAGCGGGGCGGGGACGCCGGCTTGAGGAAGGCTACTTGGCGAAACTGTCGAGGTCTAGGTTGAGGAGAAGGACGTTGACGCGAGGTTCGCCGAGGACGCCTAACTGGCGCTTGGTTATGTGCTGATCGATGAGCTGGCGGATGCGATCCTCTGCGATGCCGCGGGCTTTGGCGACGCGCGGAGCCTGGAAGTAGGCGGCGTCGGGGGTGATGTCGGGATCGAGGCCAGAGGCGGAGGTGGTGACCAGATCGATGGGCACGGGCTTGCCGGGATTCTCTTGGGCCAGCTTGTCGATGGAGCCCTGGATGCGGTCTACCAGGGCCTTGCTGGATTGGGCCAGGTTGGAGCCGCCGGATGGAGAGGTAGTGGAGTTGGCGGCGAAGTCGGAACTATCGGAGTAAGCCGAGGCCGAGGGACGCGGATGGAAGTACTTGTCGGAGGTGAAGCTCTGGGCGAGCAGCGCGGAGCCGATGACTGTGCCGTCCTGGAGCTTGATGAGGCTTCCCGCGGCCTTGTGGGGAAAGATCACTGCGGCAACGCCGGTGACGAATAGCGGATAGCCGATGCCCAGCAAAACCGCGGTGACGAGGGTGAAGCGAATCGAAGTCTTCCAGACGGAATGCACGGTGATTCTCCCTGAGGGGGTCAAGCCCCTCACATTACGCAAGATGCACGGCTACCAGAAACAGGTCGATGGCCTTGATGCCGATAAAGGGCAAAATGATGCCGCCCACGCCGTAGATCAGCAGGTTGTTGCGCAGCAGAATGTCGGCGGCCTTGGGCTGGTACTTGACGCCTTTGAGAGCCAGCGGAATGAGGGCCACGATGATGAGCGCGTTGAAGATGACCGCCGAGAGGATGGCCGATTGCGGCGAGTGCAGAAACATGATGTTGAGCGCGTTCAGCACCGGGAAGACCCCGGCGAACATGGCCGGGATGATGGCGAAATACTTTGCCACGTCGTTGGCGATGGAGAAGGTGGTCAGCGCGCCGCGCGTCATCAGGAGCTGCTTGCCGATCTCCACGATCTCGATCAGCTTGGTGGGATTGGAGTCCAGATCGACCATGTTTCCGGCTTCCTTGGCGGCCTGCGTGCCGGAGTTCATGGCCACGCCCACGTCGGCCTGGGCCAGGGCGGGAGCGTCGTTGGTGCCATCGCCGGTCATGGCCACCAGCTTGCCCTTGCCTTGCTCGCGCTTGATCAGGTCCATCTTGTCCTTGGGCTTGGCCTCGGCCAAAAAGTCGTCCACGCCGGCCTCGCGGGCAATCACGGCGGCGGTCAGCGG
>JBEKDH010000105.1:0-15136 GCA_050014455.1 Occallatibacter sp. | reverse complement strand
TCGATGTCGCCGTCGCTTGCCGTGCGGATCCGTTCGCTGCGCAGTGCGGGCCGCTTATGTCCGTCGCCGATCGCATTGACCTTGTGGCATTGCAGGCAGTGTTCGCGGTAGACAAGCGCGCCGGCCGCAATCGCATTGGGATCGCCGGCCAGCGGATTGGAGTGGGCATGATCTTTCGCCGGAACATGCTGCCAGCGGGAACTGGAAGCCGCAGCAAGGGCAAAGGTTGCGCTCAGCACGATGGAGAGAATGGCAAGACCGCGCCGCATCATTCCACTCCTCCTTGCGAGCCGTTCTGCCCTGAGGCGCTGTGAAACCAGCCGCCAACCTGATCGAATTCGAAGGCCAGGCCCACCCGGTAAACGCGGGCAAGGCTTGTGCCGGTGAGGCCGAAGCCGGGCGAGAAGCTGAAACGGACGCCCCGTGGGAGTTGCCAGCCGATAAGCGGGGCAACGTAGTGGGAGGTATCGCGCATGGTGAGAGCGAAGGTGCTTCCCAATCCTCCGTAGGCCTCCACGCCGGCGATGAATCGCTCCGCGCAGAAGGCGCGGGTCCGTCCGCTGGCAGCGCTGCGCAGGGGACGGGTCGCGCCGACCGCATAGCCGAACTCCCACGGGTCGTGGCCGAGATCCTTTTCCGAGATGAAGTTCTCTGCGATGTTCCAGTCCTTCACGTTGGAAGAGAGAATGAGCTTGAGTTCGGCTTCGTGCTGATGCTCGCGGCTGAGCTCGCCATTGGGGCCGGCCAGGTCAGCCTGGCCGTCATGGCCCACGACCTCGAGGATGGTCTTGTCGGCGACGGAGGTGTTCTCGTACTCGACGTAAAAGACTGGATTGACGGCATGATCCCGCATCAGCGGCCGGAGACGGTTCTCGATGCGAAAGCCTGTGAACACGGTCGAGTCCTGCGCGGTGGCCTGGCCGTCGAGATACAGCTCGGTCGTCCACCAGGCGCGTGTGCCGTACTCCAGCTCCATCGCCGTGGCCCCGTAGCGGTTGCCGCCGCCGGGCCTGCCCAGCGCCGTTTTGGTTTCGATCTCCAGGTTGCCGGGCTCCTCAAGATCGTGGGAGTAGGTGACGAAATAGGGCTTATCCTGCGCATGGACAAGGGCGATGAACAGGATGGGAAGACAGGCAGCCAGCCAGGAGGGGCGCCTTCCGATTCGGTTGAGCGTCTTTCCAATCAAAATGAATCCTCCGGGGAATACGATCAAAATAGTCGGATATAAACTAAGACTAAAATAGTCGGATATTCTTCGCAAGAGAATCCGTGCCGCATCGCGGGATGCAGAGTTCAAGGGCTGCAATCGGGGTATTGTTTATGGAGATGCAATCAAATAAAGTTGACACTATGTCACTCAATAATGCATCTTAATAGAGTCGGAGATTTCTAGAAACAGGCGGAGAGGCAAACCATGGCAAAGATTATCGGCATTGACCTCGGCACCACGAACTCGTGCGTAGCCGTTCTCGAGGGGGGAGAGCCCAAAGTGATTCCCAACGAAGAGGGTGCGCGCACCACGCCCTCGATTGTCGCCTTCACCAAGAGCGGCGAGCGGCTGGTGGGCCAGGTGGCAAAGCGGCAGGCCATCACCAATCCGGAGAACACTATCTTCTCCATCAAGCGCTTCATGGGCCGGCGCTACAACGAAGTGAACGATGAAATGAAGATGGTGCCCTTCAAGGTGACGCAGCAGGGCGACCATGTGGGCGTACTGGCGCAGGGCAAGGAGTACACCCCGCCCGAGATTTCGGCCATGATCTTGCAAAAGCTGAAGAAGAGCGCCGAGGCGTATCTGGGCGAGACGGTTACCGAGGCGGTGATCACGGTTCCGGCCTACTTCAACGACGCGCAGCGCCAGGCTACCAAGGACGCGGGCAAGATTGCCGGGCTGGACGTGAAGCGCATTGTGAACGAGCCGACGGCGGCCGCGCTGGCTTACGGGCTTGACAAGAAGAAGGACGAGACCATCGCCGTTTACGACTTTGGCGGCGGCACCTTCGATATCTCGATTCTTGAGGTGGGCGAAGGTGTGATCGAGGTTAAATCGACCAACGGCGACACGCACCTGGGCGGCGACAACCTGGACCAGCGGATCGTGGACTGGCTGATTGCCGAGTTCAAGCAGGAGCAGGGGCTGGATTTGTCCTCGAAGGGCAACGAGATGGCCCTGCAACGGCTGAAGGATGCCGCGGAAAAGGCCAAAATCGAGCTCTCGACGACCGTCGAAACGGAGATCAACCTGCCCTTTGTGACCGCGGACGCCACCGGGCCCAAGCACCTGGTCCGCAAGCTGACGCGCGCCAAGCTGGAGCAGTTGGTTGGCGATCTGCTGGATAAATCGATCGCCCCCTGCAAGCAGGCGCTCAGCGATGCCGGCATCGGCGTGGACAAGATCGACGAGGTGGTTCTGGTAGGCGGGCAGACGCGCATGCCCAAGATTCAGGAGATTGTGAAGAAGCTCTTCAACCGCGAGCCGCATCGGGGCGTCAATCCCGATGAAGTGGTGGCCATCGGCGCGGCGGTGCAGGCCGGCGTGCTGGCCGGCGAGGTGAAGGATCTGCTGCTGCTGGACGTGACGCCGCTGACCCTGGCCATTGAGACGCTGGGCGGCGTGGCCACGCCCATGATCCAGCGCAACACCACCATCCCCACCAAGAAGACAGAGACCTTCTCGACGGCCGCCGACTCGCAGACCGAGGTCGAGGTGCACGTGCTGCAAGGGGAACGGCCGCTGGCGGCGCAGAACCGCACCCTGGGCAAGTTCAAGCTGGGCGGGCTGCCTCCGGCGCCGCGCGGAGTGCCGCAGATCGAGGTCACCTTCGACATCGACGCCAACGGCATCCTCAACGTGACCGCCAAGGACAACGCCACCGGCAAGGACACGCGTATCACGATTACCTCCAGCTCCGGCCTGAGCAAGGACGAGGTAGAAAAGATGGCCAAGGACGCCGAAGCCCACGCCGCCGAGGACAAGGAGAAGCGCGAGGAGATCGAGGCGCGCAATCAGCTCGACGGGCTGGTCTACAACATCGAAAAGATGCTCAAGGACAGCGGCGAAAAGGTGGCTGCCGCGGACAAGACCGAGGTCGAGGCGGCGCTGGCCGAGTCGAAGAAGGTGCTCGAAGGAACGCCCTCCGCGAAGGAACTGAAGGCCGCGCACGAGAAGCTCACCCACGCCAGCCACAAGCTGGCCGAGGTGCTCTACAAGGCGAATGCCGCTGCTGCGCAGGGCGGACCATCCCCTGGGGCGAGTGAACCGGCGGCCGAACAGAAGAAGGACGAAGGCGTGATCGACGCCGAGTACGTGGACGTGGAGGAGAAGAAGTAGGACTGGCCGTCCAGGCGTACCCGCCTGACGGCGGAAGAACAAGGGGTGGGCGACGCAAGTCGTTCACCCCTTACTGTTGAAACGCAGGATCAGAACTCTATTTATTTGCTGAGCGTAAAGACCACGTTGATCTGCGTGTTGACTTCGACGGGTTCGCCGTTCAGAAGGTAGGGCCTGTATTGCCAACTCCGGACTGCATCCATCGCGGCTTGCTGCAGTTCGGGCGGTCCGCTTACGACCTGCACTTCTGAGACGCGGCCCTTGACTCCGATGACAGCCCGCAGAAGGACAGTCCCCCAGATGCCAGCGGCTTTGGCTTCCGGCGGGTAGATCGGAACCGTGTTTGACTGAATCATCCCAACGGCGACGCCCGCAGAGATGCTGACGCGGCGGGGGAGTAGGACCGCACCCGGCGAAGGCGCATAGTCAATCTCCCTAATGGCACTCAGAGTCTCAATGCCTTCAAGGTGCGCGATGAGCGCGGCCTTTCCGGCACGCATGAACCGAAGATCTCCGGGAACGAACCGGCCCTGGACAAGGACTGGGCTCCGGTGCAGAACCTGAAGCGCCTCGTCCGAGGAACTTGTGCTGCGAAGAAATGGTCTATCGAGGGCGAGACAATAGGAAAGACCGGGGTCCGGTGCAACGCCCGCAATCGTAAGGCAGGCCAGCTCTTCGCCGTCAATCTCGCGCCGCCGCAACTCGTAGGTCTGAAGCGCAATGAATAGCGGGTTCGACAGCGGACCCGCGAGCGGGTTCACCAGTTCGCGGCGCAAATCGGCGATGAGATTGGGCGGCTGCTGGCGCATGCCGGTTTGCAGGATTCCCCTGTCGGTGCCGTATTCGGTCTGCGTGAACGCCGTGCTGATGAACGCCCGTTTGTACTTGGTTGGGCTGGCCCAGAACTCCTCGTAAGTTCCCTGGTCCGAAATGTTGCCCTTTTCGTCGAGCAGCTTGAAGGAGGCTTTCAGGTGCCAGGGCTGCACATCGGGGCCGGTCAGGCCGTTGGTTTTTGCGGCCAGAAGCATGAGAGCTTTGGGATCGGTGGGCATGGTCACAGCGGCGGGCGCAGCTCCGTTTGGCGCCGCAGCGCCTTGCGCGAAAGCGGGCAGGCAGGCCATGCCGAGCGCGGCGAGACAGACAAGGTCGATGCAGCAAGAAAGCGGGTTCACGAAGGTCGTTTTTCGCATGGCGGCAGGATAGCACTGAGCACCCGCGCCTTGCGTTTCAGCACGCCCCCGGACAGGGCAATCGCATCTAAATCTTCCTGATCGCTATCCGTGATCGGTTTTGTAACAAGGGCACGACTTCAGTCGGGCCACCAGGAAAGCAACAGATAATAAGGGCTTTAGCCCCTGCCAATATCCCCATGTCCCTTTGCCGATTGCCGGCCGATGCCACATGCAGGGGCTAAAGCCCAACGTGTCTCATTTGCTCATGTGCGGCCCGACTGAAGTCGTGCCCTTGTTACAAAGCGCATGAATTCAATGTTTTGTGCTGTGCTTTCCTTTTCCCTTATGGGAACGGATTTAGATGCGTTTGCCCTGGCCCACTGGATCGCTGCGCACGAACTACCAGCAGGCAAGGATGGACGTCGGGGCCTCCTTGGTATGTCATCGCGCCGGGCGGGAGGGCCCGCAGCCGAACAGAAGAGGGACGAAGGCGTGAGCGATGCCGAGTACGTGAATGTAGAGGAGAAGAATTAAGCGGGGTGGGCGATGCATTCATCGCCCACCCCGCTGTTTTAATCACATACAGTGTCAACATAAAAATCGTTGATTCCACTTTATGGCTTTATAGGCAATATAGGCATCTGCCCGTTACTGGGTGATAGATCAAAGACTACGTTGACAGTGGTCAACACCTCCACCGGTTCGCCATCGAGCAAATAGGGTCTGTACCGCCATTGCTTCACCGCATCCAACGCAGCCTGCTGTAGCATGGGCGGTCCGCTGGCGACTTTCAAATTTTCGATGCCGCCCTCTTTGTTGATTCTTGCCTGAATCACGACAGTCCCCGACACTCGCGCGTCGCGGGCAATCGGCGGGTATTCCGGCTGAACCTTTCGCAGCAGCATCCCCTCAGCGATGGAAACCGGTAGGAGCTTGACATCCAGCGGCTTTGCATCCGAGGGGGGCTCAAGCAGAGCCGTATCCGCATCCGCCAGCGGCTCAACGCTCTCCAGGTGAGCCGTAAAGATGGTTTTGCCATTTTGCTGGAACACGAGGTCCCCCGCAACGAATCGCCCCTGATAGCTGACAAGGTGATTGTGAATGCAACTCGTGTGCGAAAAGTAGTTCTTGGTCAGGCGAAGTGCGGGCTTGTCGGTGTTGATGCAGAACCTGTGCCCCAACACGTTGGCTGAAATGCCGCCGGGATTGGGGCCAATCTGAAGGCAGGTGAAATGCATTGTTCCCAGGTCGAGCGGCACGATTTCAAATTGCAGGTTTGCTGCCTGAGTCGCGCTGGGCATAGGAGCAACAAATTCGCGCGCCATCTCTATGAGCTGGTCTCCGGGCGCCTCATGCACGCCGGTAAAAACAATCCCCTTCTCGGTTCCGAATTCCGTGCGGGCGTAATTCTGGCTGGTGAAACTCTGTTTGTAATGAGTGGGACCGGCCCACAGTTCCTCAAAGGTCCCCTGATCCGTGACCTTGCCCTGATCGTCAAACGACTTGTAGGTCGCCTTGAAATGCCAGGGCTGCACATCGGGACCGGTCAGGTTGTTGGATTTGGCGGCCAGCAGCATCAATGCCTTGGGATCGGTGGGCATAGTTGCGGCTACGGGGGCAGTATCTTTGGTAGGCGTTGCGGCGGGGACTGCGTACTGGGCGAATGCCGGCGAAGCAGCCGCACCGAGCACGGTGAGGCAGAGCAAGTTCATGCAGCAAGAGAACGTTCTCACGAAGGTCGCCTTTCGCGTACCGGCAAGATAACACGGGATGCCCCGGCCTCGATACGAGGGCCTGTGGATTCAGGTTGGCCCGCTGCCGTATCCCATTTCCGGCCTGGTCCTGCGCGCTGACGTGTCCCGGGTTCCGGCTTGGTTCTGCGCCCCGCCGTCCATTACACTCAACTCATGGGCTCAGTTCTTGCAGGTTTGCCGTAGCCGTCTTCGGCAGCCTCGCAGGAATTCCCGCATCCAACCGTCATGGCGACCATCCAACCTATTGCAGGAGAACTCGAACCGCATCCCGACGTAGCGCTGGTTGAAAGGGCGCGCGGCGGAGATGTCTCGGCCTACGATACGCTGGTCCGCAAGTACGACCGGCAAATCTTCCGGATTGCGCAGCACGTGACGCAAAACCGCGAGGATGCCGAAGATGCGATGCAGGATGCGTTTCTGAAGGCGTACGAGAAGCTCGACCAGTTTCAGGGGAATTCGAAGTTCTACACATGGTTGGTACGCATTGCAGTCAACGAGAGCCTGATGCGGCTGCGCAAGCGGCGCACGGGCAAGATGGTCTCGATCGACGAGGACGTCGAGACCGAGGAAGGCAGCGTTCCGCGCGACCTGGCCGACTGGGCGCCCGACCCGGAGCAGAACTACAATCAGGCCGAACTGGCAGAGATTCTGCGCAAGACCATCCAGGGGCTGCCGCAGGGGTTTCGTATCGTCTTTGTCCTGCGCGACGTGGAAGGGCTTTCAACCGAGGAGACAGCGGAGACGCTCGGCCTCAGCATTCCCGCCGTCAAGTCGCGCCTTTTGCGCGCCCGGCTGCAATTGCGGGAACGCCTGAGCCGCTACTTCCACAGGAGAAGAGGGGGTGAGAAGTGAAGTGCAGTGAGTTTCTCGCCCGGCTCGACGACCTGATCGACGACTCGGTGACCGCGGAGATGCGCGCAGAGCTGCAAGCCCACCTGGGCAAGTGCGGGCACTGCGAGGTCATCCTGAACACCACGCGCAAGACCATCGAGATCTACCGCTCGCACGAGATCTACGATCTGCCCGCCGGCCTGCGCGACCGCCTCCACGCCGCCATCATGGCGCGCTGCAAAAAGGGCTGCTGAAGCAGTCGCCCCGCCAACCTCGCTGTACCCTCCACTACTCGTACCGCAACGCTTCGATGGGGTCAAGGCTGGCCGCGCGGATGGCTGGGATCATGCCGCTCACCAGGCCGGTGACGATGAGAATCGCGGTGGCCACAATCACTGAGGCCGGCGAAATGATGAGGCGGATGTCAGCGGACTCGGCGTTGCTGGCCAGCGCGCTGTAAAACGGAATGCGGCCCACCAGGGTGGAGACGAGATAGGCCAGCGCGATGCCGGCCATTCCGCCCACGCCGGTGATGGCCATGGCCTCAGCCAGGAACTGGATGAGAATGTGATGGCGGCGCGCGCCGAGCGCCTTTTCGATGCCGATCTCGCGGGTGCGCTGCTGCACGGCCACCAGCATGATATTCATCAGGCCGATGCCGGCGATGCCCAGCGTGAGCGCGCCCACCAGCGAGAGCAGCACCTGAAGGGCGATGGAGAGCATATGGAACTGCTTTAGCTGGGTCATCAGGTTGGCCACAAACATGGCTCTCTTGTCAGTGGGACGGAAGTGATGGGCGGCTGCCATCGTCTCGCGCAGGCTTTTTTCCACCAGTTCGCTGTCGCCGCGATAGCCGAACCAGACTCCATCCAGGTACCTCGTGTCCTTGATGTCGCTCATGGTGTTGAAGGGGATATAGATCTGGCGATTGTTGTCGCTGTCGCCCTCCTGCATCTTGGGATGGAGGACGCCGATGATGGTGAACATCACGCCGTTGAGGCGGATGGTTTCGCCCAGCGCCCAGCCGCCGCTGAAGAGCTTGGTCTTGGACTCCGAGCCGATGACGCAGACATGGGCGCGCTGCTGGTCTTCGGCTCCGTTGAAGAAGCGGCCCTGATCGGTGTCGAGCTTGAGAACGTCCTGAAACGCCGGCCGAACGCCATTCACGGTCCAGGTGTAAACGTGCAGATCGTTCTGCACGGGCACATCCTTTTCCACGACCGGCGAGATATACGTGATGCCGGGAACGGTGTTGGTTACGCGGTCAACATCGTCGAGCTGGAAATGAACCCACGCGCCCGCCTTGTCGCCTCCGGCCTGCTCGCTGGTGCGGCCCGGGAAGAAGCCGATGGTGTTGGTGCCCCACTCGGCAAAGATGGCCTCGATGGCATGGCTGAAGCCGGCGCCATACGCCAGCAGCAGCACCACCGTGGCAATGCCCCATGCCATGCCGATCATGGTGATCATGGTGCGGCGGCGGTTGTAGAGCATCGCCTCCCAGGCCTGGCCGAGTATGTCTTTGAGCATGGTGGAGCTCCTAGCTTTTGGCTGTTAGCTTTTAGCTTTTAGCTGTTCCGTTCTGCAGGCGACTTTTGGCATTCAAGAAGAACAGCGGCCATACCCCGAACGGCTAGAAGCTAATAGCTGCTTTTCGTCACTCTCTCCGCAGCGCTTCGATGGGGTCCATAGCGGCGGCCTTGCTGGCCGGATAGAGCCCCGCAACCACGCCGCAGACGACCAGCGATCCCAGCGCCAATGCCGCCGACCAGGGCACGAGCCGGGGCGGGTCCCATCCCGGCATCTTGCCTGTAAGCACCTGCTGCAGCAACCACATAAAGACCGCCGAGGCCGCGATACCAATCATCCCGCTGATTCCCGTCAGCAGCAGGCCCTCCCAGAAGAACTGGGCCAGGATGGCGCTTTTGGTGGCTCCGATCGCTTTCAGCACGCCAATCTCCCGGGTTCTCTCGGTTACCGAGACGAGCATGATATTGATGATTCCCACTGCGCCCAGGCCCAGCGTGACGATGCCCACGCCTCCGAGAAAAACGTCCATGGCGTCGAATATAGCGCCGATCATCTGTTCTTCCTTGATGGTGTCCCACTCGTCGAAGGCATCTTTCAGAGACGGGTCGAAACCGTGCCGCTCGCCGATTACGCGATGAACCGCAGTCACTGCGGCCACTGCGTCGCCCTTGGTAGTCGGCTGGTATTGCAGCGAGTTCAGGGCATCCTTGGGAATGTTTTCGCCCTTCATGGCGAAGAGCTCCTGCTGGGTGGTCAGCGGAACGTAGAGCTTCTGATTCTCGCTGTCGTTGTTGCCGTGGCTGATGGGCTCGGCGCGGCCGATCACGGTGAATCGAATGTCGTTGATGGTGATGGTTTCGCCCAGCATCGGGTGTCCGAGCGAGAGCAATGTGGCGGACTTTGAGCCGAGAACCACGACACGGCGGCGATCGGCCATATCGGCGGCATCGATGAAGCGGCCCTCGGCAATGGGCATGGTTCGCACCTGGGCGTAATTCGGCTCGACACCCAACACCGGGCCGGAGGTGTTGGCCCAGGCGCTGACCTCATATAGATCCCAGCGGCTGAGGATGGCGGTGATCGAGCGCAACTGCGGCAGGGCGCGCAAGGCAGCTTCGTCTTCGTTGGTCAGCTTGTAGGGGCGCATTCCGGTGTGCTGGTTGGGCAAAGCGGGAATGGTGGCGCTCCACATCATCACCACGTCGTTGCCGAAAGTAGCCAACTGCTTATGCTGGCCTGAGCGAAAGCCCTCGCCCAGGCCCACAAGCACCAGCAGCGATCCAACGCCCCAGGCGATCCCGAACATGGTCAGGAAGCTGCGCAGCTTGTTGGCCATGATGGCGCGGAAGACCTGGCCGAGTGTGTCGGAGAAACTCTGCATAGTGTTTAGACGCCGAGAGAAGGCGCTTGGAAGATGATACGCGGCGGCTGTGCCCCCGGTTCCGGCAAGCGGTGGGGCAGTTCCTGCATGACCTCAATTCAGCGAAACGCGAACGGTGATGCGGCGGCGCGCAGATTGATCATTGCGGCGGCTTCTTGAGGATGGCGGACCCTAGTTGCCGCTTGGAGGGGTTGCGACCATATCCAGCGGCTCGGTGAGCGTGAAGACCATCATGGTGCCGGATTCGAGCGTGGCTTGCGGGTGGCTGACGAGCAGGTGAACGGTGACCGCTCCGGCTCCGATCAGGCCGCCGGTCAAAGCGCCCGCCGGGCCGGCGACGATGGCTCCTGTTACCGCTCCAGCGCCCACGGCTCCGCCATACTCGATGCCGTCGCGCTTCAGGCGCGAGTCCGGCTTGATGGCGCCTTCGCTGCCGATGCGCGTCCGCGAACCGGGAGTCGCGGTGGTCAGGGCGTGCAACAGGAAGCGCGAGCCGCCGGGCAGGATCACCGTCTCCGGCTGAAGGCGCATGAAGCCGTGGCCGCCGGCGTGGCCGCTGGAAACCTGCGTCACCCGGCCGTCGATCTCGGCTCCGGCGGGGATTACCACCTGGCCGCCCTGCAAGACGTCAGAAGCGACCACGGTGCGGAAGGTTTCGCCCTTGCGCGAGGAGACGGTGGAAAGCCGCTGCTTCAACTGCACGCGAATGTTGGTTCCCTCGCCGAGTTCGCCGGGGCGCAGGGGGTGCGGATGGACAATGTCGCCGTCGGGATCGTAGGGGTAGTTGCGTTCCGCCATGGCGGGAACGGCGGGCTGGCTGGGCGCGGCATGGACGATTCCGCTGTCATCGCCGGCCTGCGGAGGGCTGGCGGGCTGATCGGCGGCTGCGGGCTGCGCCTGGTCGTCGGCTGGGACGACCGGCTGTTCAGTCATGGGTTTACCGGCCGGGGGCTTGGCCTGCGGCGCGCTGGTGGTCATGATCTGGTCATCCGGGGGCGGATTCGAGGTTCCCTGGTAGGGGTTCGCCTGCTGCGCTCCCATAGCGGCAGCGGCGGCGGCAAACATGGCGCATACAAGAATCGGCCGTTTCATCCAAATCTCCTTCTCGGGGGTCGCCCCTTGCCGGACCCCTAGGCGCGGACGAAAATCTTCCCCGATCTCTAAGAACCCCGGCGGGGCGGCGGAGTTGCGCGCGAAACACGCCGCTGGGCGATGCAAATGCCAGCTCACCCAATTTGAGCCTAACGCAGGCCGGCATGGAAGTTTACGGCTTCAGTTCGCGCAGGTTCCTTGAACGGCACGAATCAAGATAGGCACTCGCCAGGCAGAGGCGTCACCAGGGCAATCGCATTTGAGATTTGAGCGAGAAATGAAGGGTAAGGGCTTTAGCCCGTACATAAGACAACGCAAAATCCGCTGGGCTTCAGCCCCTGAGGGATAGCCTTTGAGTGGATTTGTCCTTGAGATCGGCGTGCTCGTGGCACCGATTCAATCGAAACCACAGGCTCACACTCGTGCTGTCTCTCCCCTCAGGGGCTAAAGCCCCCCTTCTTTTGAATGCATTATCGTACGGGCTGAAGCCCGTACCCTTCAAAGATTAAGATGCGTTTGCCGCGGTCTCCATCCTTCTATGGTTGACCCTAAGCCTCCATGCTCGTATCGTTAAAGATTGACTATGAAGACTTCCCCCAGTACCTTGCGCATCGGAATCGCGGTTGCCATCATCGTGGGCACCATCGGCTGGCTCGCGTGGTCGGGCATCGCGGCCAACGAGAGCTATTACAAAACCATCCCCGAGTTGGCCACGATGGGCGACAAGGCCTACAGCAGCCAGTTGCGCGTGGAGGGCTTCGTCCAGCCCGGTTCCATCGAGCACAACGGCCCGCACGTCGACTTCGTGCTGAACGAGTTTGAGAGCCACTCGCCGAAGGCCGCCGCGGGCCGCGTGCTGAAGGTCAGCTACAAGGGCTCCGAGCCGCCCCCCGACACCTTCAAGGACGACGCCCAGGCGCTGGCCGAAGGCTCCTACGGCCGCGACGGCGTCTTCCATGCCAACGTGCTTCAGGCCAAGTGCGCCAGCAAGTACGCGCCGGCGCAACCCGGCGCCGCTCCCAATGCCAGCCCCCGGGCCGCCGCGGACCCGGCTGCCGCAGCCCCAACCGCGGCAAATTGATCGAATGACAGCACCCGTCTCCGAGGCCGAACGTTCCGCCCTCTGCGCCCGCCTCGACGGCGTCTCCAAGCTCTTCGGCTCGTTTGCGGCGCTGCGCCAGGTTACGGTCGATCTGGAGCCCGGCCGCTGCTATGTTGTCATCGGCGAGAACGGCGCGGGCAAATCCACGCTACTGCGCATTCTGGCCGGACTGCTGCGGCCCAGCATGGGCACGGTGAGGGTCTTCGACGGCCTTGAGCCGCAGGCCGAGGCCGCCCGCGCCCGCATCGGCTACATGAGCCACGCCGCCATGCTCTACGACGAGCTGACCGCCCAGGAAAACCTGCGCTACTTCGCCAGCCTCTACCACGGCCGGCCCTGCCTGACGCCGGCCGAGGCCCTGCGCCAGGTGGGTCTGGACCCTGGGCTGACGCGCATCCTGGGCCAGTACTCGCAGGGCATGAGGCAGCGCACCTCGCTGGCTCGCGTCCTGCTCCCCATCCCCGAGCTGCTTCTGCTCGACGAGCCTTTCTCCAACATGGACATCGAGTCCGCCCGCCAGATGGTCGAGCTGCTGGCCGGCTTCCGCCACGGCAGCCGGACGATTGTCTTGACCACTCACCAGCGCGAACTGGCCGCGCCCATCGCCGACTGGGTGCTCGCGCTCCGCGCCGGCCGAGTCGCATCCTTTGAGCCAGGAAAGCCAACCCTATGAAGACCAACGGCGCGCGCATCCTCGAATCCCTCGGCGTTGCCTTTGAAGTGCGTGAGTACAAGGTCGATCCCAACGATCTCTCCGCCCTCACCGTCGCGAAGAAGATCGCGATGCCGCCCGAGCAGGTGTTCAAGACCCTGCTGACCACCGGCGGCCCAGGCGTTTATCTCTTTGCGGTGGTCCCCGGTGATGCCGAGCTGGACTTCAAGAAGCTGGCCCGCGCCGCCGGCCTGCGCAAGGCCGAGATGGTCCCGCTCAAAGACGTGCAGCCGCTGACCGGCTACATCCGCGGCGGCGTCACCGTCTTCGGCGCAAGGAAGCCCTATCCCGTTTTCGTCGATGAGACCGCAATCCTCTTCGACCGGATCAGCATCTCCGCCGGAGCCCGCGGCGTCCAGCTCATCCTCTCACCAGAAGATTACCTGCGCGCCACCGAAGCGCAAACCGCCGACCTGAGCAAGGCCGTTGCAGCCCCGGAGGGACACGCCTGATGCCCCGCGCCCTCTGGACCCATATCGTCAAAGACCTGCGCATCGAGTGGCGCTCGCTCGACGCGATTATCTCGATGCTCTTCTTTTCCGGCCTGGTGGTGGTGCTGTTCTCCATCGCCTTCGACCCGCGCGGAGCCTTCTCGCAGCAGATCGCCGGCGGCGTTCTGTGCGTGGCCACCATGTTCGCCTCGGTGAGCGCCCTCAACCAGGCCTGGGCGCGCGAAATCCGCCACCAGGTTCTCGATGCCCAGCGCATGGTCCCCGCCCCCGGCGCCGAACTCTATCTGGCCAAGGCGATCGTGAATTTTCTCTTCGTCTCCATTGTCCAGGTGATACTGGCGCCGGTTTTCCTGGTTTTCTATAACCTTCATATCGAGGGGCAGGCCTGGCTGCTCGCCGTTGTCCTGCCGCTGGGCACCTGGGCGCTGGTGGCCAACGGCATCTTTTTTGCCGCGCTCGCCATCCGCAGCCGCAACCGCGAGCTGCTGCTTTCGCTTATCCTCTTTCCCATCTTCATTCCGGCTCTGCTGGCCATGGTGCAGGCCACCACCGCCATCCTCACCGGCGAAAGCGACCCCGCTCTGTGGATCAAGATGCTGGCAGGCTACGACATCATCTTCACCACGGTGAGCCTGCTGCTGTTTGACGTGGTTTTTCATGCGGAATAGTGAAGTTGCGCATTGGGGCATAATTCTGTGGTCGCGCATGGACGGCCTTGGGCGCCGCGTAAACTGGGAGAGGTCGCATAAAGCCAGGAAAGCGAGGAAGCACTCCTGATGCCAGCAGAGATCGATGTACATGAGCAACCCCATGTTTCTACTCCGCCCGGATGGGTCCAGACGGTATCCGATCTGATTCATGAGTTTTTCGTTGACCTTCTTGCCATTCTGTTACCGGGAATGGTTTTTACACTGTTTATTGCGGCCCTGTTGATCGCTTCCGGGGCGTGCCTTCTTGACGTTTTTCGTCCCGATGCGCAGCCGGTGGCGTCCCTTGGCGATCTCCTCAAAGGCCAAATCAGCGCTTCTGTAGTCTGGCTTCTGGCGATCTTCGGCTATGTTATCGGAGGAACTTTTTTCCGGCAGGATCCGAAGCTGCCCGATTTGAAGAGCATAAAGCGAGTACTCAAGGGTTCGCCGAGGAGCGACCGGAAGCGTGCAGAGGTGCAACTGGGGCCAAACGAACAGCAGGATTGGACCGATGCTGTTGTGGGGCGGAAAGAAGCCGCGATCATCGCCAATTCGCAGGGCGCGCAGTTCCCTTATTCGCATCTAAAGGATTATCTGGAAGCGCGTGGATTTAGTTACTTGGCGGATAAAGTTCCCTGGTCAGGCACGGAATTTTCCATTCGATCAAAGATGTTCATCAATGCGCTGAAGATCAGGCTCGATTTGGTTGCGCCCGCAAAGTGCGGGACCATTGTAAGGAACGAGGCGCATGTTCGCATGATGTCCTCCATATGGTTCGCCTCAAGGGCGCTCATTTACGTCTGTTGCCTCAGTACTCTTCCGGTGCTTGCGGCGATACTGAGGTTTTCGGCATCACTCCATGAACAGTCATTATTTTCGGCCATGCGGTCCGTCGCCGATGGGCTGCTATCCTCTCAAGACTACAAATCCTTACCGATGAACGCGCCTTCGTTTTATCACGATTTCATGGTTTATCTGGTTCTCCTTTTATCGGCGGTTGTCTCGGCTCATTGGATTCAGGCGCATGTGGAAAAATGCTTCCACTACCAGAGAGTGCGGGAGGTGTTTTACGTTTTGGAAACGGCATTTTGCG
>JBEKDH010000104.1:0-15184 GCA_050014455.1 Occallatibacter sp. | reverse complement strand
AAGATGGTCAGAGTGGGTATGTCTTCGCAGGCCTTCCCTTTGGCCTGAGGCGCGTCTCCCGGCCACAGCCGGACGGTCTGAATGCCCAGGAAGTCGTTGTTGTTACCAACCGTCGCGCAGGGCTCCTTCTGCGCCCGCGCCGCCGAACAGGCCAGCAATCCAATCGCCAGCATCGCCGCAATCCGTCTCACGTTTAGCCTCCCCTGCCTTCGCGAGGATTATAGCCAAACCGCCGCATGCCCTGGGCAGGTCGCCGCGGCGGGCCCGGCCAGCGCGCTCAACTCCTCGGCAAGTTCAAAGCCGTAGCGCGCAAAGTAATAGGCCGCGCCGTGCACCCGCTCCTGGAGCGCGCCGCCCGGATAAAGCGATTGGCAAATCGCCTCGGCGTGGCGGCCCAGCGAGGCCTCGCGCTGCAACTCGAAGTTCGCCGCCAGGGTGCGCAGGCGATTCATCTGGTAGCGAATCTTGCCCGCCGCGGTCTCCGCCGACTTGCCCAATCCCGTATCCAGCCGGCCCATCCACTCCAGCAGCGCCGCAAGCTCGGCCTCCAGCGCCGCCCCCGCCGCCTCCAGCTTGCGTTTCCCTTCGCTGGGCATGGACCGCTCAGCCAGCACCTGCGCCAGCGCCGCCGGGCCTTCCGCCCCGCTCACCTGGAAGACCCGCTCCAGCGTCAGCTCATGCTTGCGCAGCAGTTCGCCCACAGCCGGCTCGATCAGCGTTGCGGAGAAGCGCGGAGCAGCCGGCGTCATCCGGCCCAGAATGCGTTCAAACAGCACGGCGGATTGGGCAAAGTAAGCGATCTCCGCCGGCCCGCCGATGGTGAGCGAGGTAGAGAGCAGAGAATCCTGAAAGACGGGCCTGAGCAGCGCCGAGGGCGAGATGCGCTCCGGCTCGGCCTCCAGAATTCCTACCAGGTCAGCGGTAGAAAAGCTCTGCCTTCCACCCGATCCAGCCGTTTGCCACAAGCCGCCGGGCTCCGCCGCGTTGGGCGCAACCCGCTTGAGCGCCAGCCGCGCGCCAGTACCTTCGTCAAGCAGAAACAGCAGGCTGGACTGCGGTCCCACGGCCACCTGTGCGTGATAGCCCGCGGCTTCCAGTTCGCCGTTCCGCTCGATAAGCGCGGCATGCAGTTCGTCGGCGCGCTCCAGGGCGGCCCGCAGCACCGGCGCGCCCAAGCGGTGGAACTCGCGCCCGCTCGCGTCCAGCAACAGCAGCCCCTGCGCGGCAAAGGCCTGCGCGTAGAACGCCGCAAAAGCCTGGGCGAACGTGCGGCCCGGCTGGTAGGCCTGGGCCAGCGCCCGCGTGGCATCCGACTCGCCCAGCAGCTCCCGCGCCTGCTCGACCAGGGGCGCGATCCGCTCGTCCAGCACGATGGAACCCACCGGCCGCGCCGCCCCGCTCTCGGCCGCTTCGGAATAGACCAGCTTGCGCAGCTCCCGCCCCGCCGGAAAGGTGACGTGATCGATCTCGGCAAAGTCGTGGTCTTCGCTGGCCAGCCAGAAGATGGCCGCGTGGGGATGGCCTTCCGCCGTCGCTTGCCGCGCCCGCGCTACCGCCGTTGCCGCCTTGAAGGGCGTAAACAGCGGCCCTCCAAACAGTCCCACCTGCTGGCCGGTAACCACTGCTCCAGCGCCCTTGCCAAGCGCTTCAAGCGCCGCCGCGGCTGCCGGCGACGGTTCCGGATTCTGCTCTGCGAGCAGCCTCACCAGCTCCGGCCAGTGCGCCGGAACCGCCGGACGCGCCTGCCAGCTCTCGTCCAAACCGCCGGAGGCGTAAAACGCCCGCGCCGCCGCGTCGCCGGCGCAGTAGTCCAGAAACAGCCGGTGCAGCCCCGGCGCAACGGTGATGGGAAGACAATCCGCGCTCAGCAACTCATTCCCTTCCAGCCATTTGCTCCCGGCTCTCCGCGCTCAGGGGAAACCGTATCCGCCAGGGCTCAGGGGTGATTGGGCTCCTGTTAAGGATGCCATGCCGGGCGCAATCGATGCACAACTCCATAACGTCCAAGGGGATCAGTACCTGGCGGAAGTTCGCAGCGCCGTCTCGATGGTCTTCAGCGGCAGCATTAGAGAAAAAGGCGCGTCGAGCATTGGAACCGCTCCGTAGCCGGCATACCATCGCGCCGCCCGTTCATTCTTGGCGTCAATCAGCAGTGCGACTCCGCCGACCTCCTCCGAGGCCAGCAGGCAGCGTCTTCCCGCCGCGAGCAGAAGCTGGCCGCCAAGACCCTGCCCTTGCATCCGGCGATCCACGGCTAGGCGCGCCAACCGGAATGCCGGTACGTCATGGCGCGCCAGCCCGCGCTTCACAACCTCCGGCGTTCGGGCATACACAACGGAAGCGGGACTCAGGCTGTAGAAGCCGAGTATGGTCTTGTGGTCGCCGTCGTCGATGGCAACGAAGGTCTTTGCGCCGCCCAGCTCGTGGCTCTTGCGGGCGTAGCGGCGCAGGAATTCATTCAAAGCTGCTTCGCCGCAGTCGAAGGCCTCCCGGTCGTGCTGCCTGCCGATCGGCTCTTCGTGCCAAGCCGGGACGCTCATCCCAGCCGCGGAAGCGCCTGTGCGGCGGCAATCAGCCGGGCATTCGGCGCGGGCGGGTTTTCCAGCAGTTCCAGAACACGCAGACTGTCCTTCTTCGAGAGTTGCACCTGCTCGGCCTCCGCGATGACGCCCCTGGCGGCGCGCAGCGCGTGGCGAATGACAAAATCCGTCAAGTCGGTGTGCTTCAGCGCCACCGCCCGCAGCAGCAGCGCCTTTTCTTCGGAACGAATCCGCAGCGACATCCGGTTGTTGTCTTCCACCGCGACTCTGGGCATAGCGCGACTCCCCTTGATTACATATTCAAAGCGTACAGCGAGAGGTATTCAAAGTCAATCGGACACATTGCATCTATGCGACAGTACTGCCGCGGTGAAGGTCCGATGCGCGCCGCGCTGAACGCCGCTCACTGCCAAAAGGTCATCTCGGCAGACCGACCTGCCGATGTATGCCGTTATTTTGCCGATAAACTACCGATCACGCAATCCGCCCGAGTCAAGTGGCAACCTCGGGTGCCAACCGGATCGCGCCGCCCCATGAGACAATGCCCTCGGCAGCCATTGTTTTTTCTCCAACTCCCCGGCTGCCGGACAAAACTGCGCATGGCCTTATCCTCAAGCGTTTTGAATCTGCTTTTCGGCCGCCCCCTCGCCACTAGCGAGGAGCGCGCCGAGCATATCGGCCCCCTGGCCGGCATTCCCGTCTTCGGCCTCGACGCCCTCAGCTCGGCCGCCTATGGCCCGGAGGCCGCGCTTACCCTGCTCATTCCACTGGGCCTCGTTGGCGTCCGCTACATCGTCCCGGTCAGCGCCGCTATCATTGCTCTGCTGATCGTCGTCTACTTCAGCTACCGGCAGACCATCGACGCCTATCCCAAAGGCGGCGGCTCCTACACCGTGGCCTCGCAGAATCTGGGTGAGGGCGCCGGCCTGCTGGCCGCCGCGGCCCTGATGATCGACTACATCCTCACCGCCGCGGTGGGCATCTCGGCCGGCGTGGGCGCGCTCATCTCCGCCGCTCCCGGCCTGCAGCCCTACACGCTGCAACTCTGCCTGGCGGTGCTGCTCATCCTCACGCTGGTCAACATGCGCGGCGTCCACGACACCGGCGTGGTCTTCATGATTCCCACCTACCTCTTCACCGGCACGCTGCTGATTGTGATTGCCGCCGGTGCATGGCAGGTATTGCGCAGCGGCGGCCATCCGCATCCCGTCACCTCGCTTCCCACGATTCCAGCGCCCATCGCCCTGGTCAGTTGGTGGCTGATTCTCAAGGCATTCTCCTCCGGCTGTACGGCCATGACCGGCGTGGAGGCGGTCAGCAACGGCGTCATGGCCTTCCGCGACGACACGCGCAAGAACGCCAAGATCACGCTGACCATCATCATCGTCCTGCTGGGGGTGTTGCTGGCCGGCATAGCCCTGCTCTGCCGCGCTTATGGCATAGCCGCCACCAACCCAGATGCGCCCGGCTACGAGAGCGTGCTCTCCATGCTGACGCGCGCGGTGATGGGGCACGGCGTCTTCTACTACATCACCATCGCCTCGGTGCTGCTGGTGCTTGCTCTCTCGGCCAACACTGCCTTTGCCGATTTTCCCCGCCTCACCCGCGCGATTGCTCTCGACGACTACATGCCCCACGTCTTTCTGCTGCGCGGCCGGCGGCTGCTATACTCGTGGGGTATTTATGTGCTGGTGGCGCTCACCGCGCTGCTGCTCATCGTGTTTGGCGGCGTCACCGACCGGCTCATTCCCCTCTTCGCCATCGGCGCGTTCATGGCCTTCACGCTCTCGCAGGCCGGCATGGTGATGCATTGGAAGCGACAGGGCCGCGTGCTTCCCCTGTTGGTCAACGGACTGGGCGCCCTGGCCACTGGCATCACCACAGTGGTAGTGCTGGTGGCCAAGTTCGTAGATGGAGCCTGGATCACGGCCCTGCTGATCGCTGTCATGATTGTGATGATGCGAGCCGTCAAGCGCCATTACCTTCGCGTGGACAAGGAAACCGCCCTCGATCGGCCCATCCTCCCCGCCCAGGTTACCCAGCCCATCGTCGTGTTGCCCATCGATCGCTGGAGCCGCATTACCGAGAAGGCCCTCAGTTTCGCCCTGGGGATGTCCTGCGATATCCGCTGCCTCCACGTCCAGACCGCCGGCGAGCCGGACGCGATCTCCCAGGTCTGGGAGAAGGACGTGGCCGCTCCGCTGCGCGAGGCAGGCAAGTGCGTTCCCCAACTGGAGATTCTGCAGTCGCCCTTCCGCTACGTTCTCTTCCCGCTGATCGATTACATCCTGAAAGTTGAAAAGGAGTCGAGCTTCAACAAGATCTGCGTGCTGGTGCCGGAGCTGGTGGTGCGCCACTGGTGGGAGAACCTGCTCCACAACCGCCGCGCCGATATGCTCAAGTTCATCTTGCTTATGCGCGGAAACCGCCGCATCGTCATCGTCAACATCCCTTGGTATCTCGAAGGGGATTAAGGCGACTGCTTGGGCCCTGAAGGGTACCTGCTTCAGCCCGTACGCCAGTGTCCCCGGACGAGCGGGGCTTCAGCCCCCGGGGGAGAAGCCGTTGCGCATGGATGAGATTGGTGCGCAGCGGCCATCTTCAGAATCCCTTCCCACCCGGATGCCCTTTCCGGCCGCCGACGGTCAAACACGTGCGTGGAAGCACCTCCAACTCACCCGCTTGCAGCCCGCACCGGCAATTTCGTCGTGTCCGGGACTTCTTCGAACCGGGGTGGAGAGGATAGTCTATGAAGGTACAGCATCCCAGTCTCGGCGCAGCCGCCGGGCAAGGCCCAGCGAGCAGCAAGCCGGCCAATGGAAGGTATTGAGGAGAGTTTCAAGTTGAAGAGGACGTTACTGTTTTCGATTCTGGCCGTGGTTCCGGCCGTGCTTATGCCCCTGGCGGCCACAAGCCAGGTTGCCCCAGCCCGAGGATCGCGATCCGCCAGCCAGGATGCACCTTCCTACAAGTGGGAGGCCTTCGCCGGATACGGCTACACCAGCCTCAACCAGGTCAACGAGTCGCGCAGCGGTTTGCAGGGCGTCAACCTTTCGGTCACGCGCGACTGGGGCAAGTACTTCGGCGTCACCGCCGATGGCGCCTATTACAAGTACCCGCTCGTCTCCGGCAACCCCGGAGATCCATCGGTCGACGCGGTACTTTTCGGCCCTGTTTTGCATGTGGAGGTCTGGGGAAAGGTGAGCGGATTCGCCCATGCATTACTGGGCGGCGAACACAGCGGCGGCGAGAGCCAGACCCCCAATATCTCCTTTGCGGGCGGCGGCGGCGGGGGCTTGGAATACAAACTCGGCCCGCGCCTTTCCCTGCGTGCTTCAGGCGATGACATCGCGTCGTCGTTTTCCTTCATCAACAACTCCCCGGCCCTGGGGAATTCTCCCCACCTGCACTGGAATTCGCGCGCCTCGTTCGGCGTCGTGTACAGGTTCTGAGCGCCTGACTAGCGAGTCAGGCCAACCAGAGCGGCTTCGGTCGGGACAGTCCAAACCTGCGATGCGACGATGCGAATCGGGCGGATGCCAGCCATCCACCCGATTCGCTCTCTTGCGCCGGCCATATCAATCCGCCAGCCCCCAACTTCCGCGCAGAACAACGCAGAACGCATTGTTGGCCGGCATGTCTTTCTATCAATGGGAAGCGAGGTTCTTATGGAAGTGACAATCAAGCATCTTGATCGCGTAAAACTCGCCGTTCAGGCCCGGTCGCACACCATTCTCTGCGACCAGCCGGCTGACAACGGCGGCGAAGACTCCGGCTTCACTCCGCCTGAATTTCTGCTTGCGTCGCTGGGCACCTGCGCGGCGTTCTATGCCGTGCAGTATCTGAGCACTCGGAATCTCGCCCAAAGCGGCTTGGAAGTCTCAGTGACCGCCGAAAAGCTGAAGCAGCCTGCCCGGCTCGGCAACTTCCTGGTTCATGTTGTGTGCCCCGTCTCCCTTACCGCGGACCAAACGGAGGGACTCATGCGCAGCGTGCATCATTGCCTGATACACAACACGCTTCTGGCGCCGTCGGAGATCAAGATCGAATTGGCCATTGCCGAGGCTGCCGGGCCGCAGCCCTGACCTTTTGCATCTCGCTGTTATTGGGCGCCTGCCGCCCCAAACTCTCCGCCGCCGCTCACAAACAGCTTTTCAGCCTGGCCGCGCAGCACGCGGTAGAGGGCGAACTGGCGCTGGGTTGCGCCACGCAGCTCGAAGAGCAGCTCGCCGCGATTGTCGGCCATGGCGTCTACGGCGTCCACCAGCTTCATGCGCGGGGCATCGTCCAGATGGGCGCCATCGGTGACGTTCTTCAGCAGTACCAGCTGGTTGCCGTAGAGATCCGGCTGGGCGATCAAGGTGACAAACTTCTGCTGGGCGAGCGGTCCATCGGTGTGCGCCGACAGAACCAGCGTGGCTCCCGCCCCATATGCCAGCTCAAAAACGCGAAACTGTTCGTCCCGGAGCGGGGCGGGCTCAGTCGGCGGCGCGGGCTTGGGGTTCTTGTGCGCCGTCTGCGTCGTGGTTCGCTTGGGCGCTGCCTTTGGCGGTGGAGGGTTCAGGCCCAGCGCGCCGCGGGCAATATCTTCCAGGGCCGCCTTCATCGCGGCTTCGTCGTCCGGGTTGGCCCACGCATAGTCCCACGAATGCTCAGGGCGGCTCTTCGCGTCGGAGACGGCCACGGACTGGCGCATATCCGGCGGAAGGCCCATCAGGCTGGGAACCACGTCGAAGTTGCCGCCGCTGGACTTGCCGCGCTTGAGCCGGGGCCGGTCAGGGTCGCTGACATCGGACAGCGAATCGACGCGCCCCACGTCCTCGGGCTTCTTCTTCTTTTTCAAAGTGGGCCGGTCGGGATCGCCCGAGGAGGCGCTGGCGCCTCCCGAATCGCTCCCTACGCTGTCGCTGGAAGCTCGCTTATGGAGGGTGGGCCGGTCGGGGTCGGAATTCGTGTCCGAGGCCTGGCTGGAGCTTGCTTTGCTCGTGCCGGCTCCAGAACTTGTGCCGGCCGTAGATGCGCCGGAGCTTGCGCTGCCCGTGCCGGTGCTGGAACCGGCATCGCCGCTACTGTCGCTGGATGCCTTCTTGTGGAGCGTGGGCCGGTCGGGATCGCTGGGCGGCGCCTGCCCGCCAGAGTCTGAGTCGCTGCCGGAGCCGCCGCTGCCCGCTCCTCCGGCGGGTTCCTCGCCGGCGTGGCGCTTGCGATGCAGGACCGGTTGATCGCTCTGCGCATCTTCGTCAATTTGAGTGCGCGCCAGCTCACGCGCCGAGGGCTTGGGCCGGGCGGCCGGCATCGGTTTCCAGGTTCCATAGCCCACCCACGAGCCCTGCTCCTGGCCCGCGTTCTTGATGTCGAACAAGCCGATCGGCTTGCCGTCCTGCTGGAGTTCGTACTCGACCTCGCCGGCCAGCGCCAAGGGCTGCGGTCGGGCCAGGTAGATGCCCCCATCCTGAAGTTGGCCGCCGTCCAGCACGGCCACTGGAACCAGGCGGCTGGTCTTGGGTTTGCCCGCCTCGCCGGTCCACTCCAGCACAGCGATCGCCCGCAGCTCGGGAGTCTCTTTGCCAGTCTTCGTCACCTGGCCGGGGTACTGAGCGAATACGGGCAGGGCGACTGCGATCGTCAGCAGCAGTATCCCACCCTTGCCGCAAAGGCAACCACGCGGCAAGGATGGGGCACCCCATCTCGTCGAATTGAAGAAAAACCCAGCCCCGCGCAATGACATCTGCCGCCCGCCTCGGGAATAATTGAACTTGATGGCCACCAAAGGCCCTCCATCCACAATACGAGGAATTTCCCCATGGAACTCAACGAGAAGGTCGCCGACTTTACCCTGCAAACCGACGAGGACAAAACCGTCTGTCTCTCCAGCTACGCCGGCCAGCCGGTCATACTCTTCTTCTACCCCAGAGCGGACACGCCCGGCTGCACCATCGAGGCCTGCGGCTTCCGCGATACCTTCAAGAAGCTCCAGGCGGCCGGCGCGGTCGTGCTGGGCATCTCCCGCGACACGCCCAAGGACCAGGCCAAGTTTCGCGCCAAATACGACCTGCCCTACACACTCCTTGCTGATGTAGACGAGAAAGTCTGCAATCAGTTTGGCGTGCTGAAGGAAAAGAACATGTACGGGAAGAAAGTGTGGGGCATCGAACGGACCACCTTCGTCATCGGGCCGGATCAAACCCTGCTGCACGTCTTTCCCAAGGTTACGCCTGCCGGCCACGCGGAGGAGGTTCTGGCGCTGATCGAGCAATGGAAGAAAGCGCACAAGTAGGTCGCGCGGCTTGCGCTCACACCCAGCCCTTCGAGCATGCGCCGTGGCAGACGCCCAAAGGATGGGGCGTCTTGCTCACGCGCGCCTTCTTTGAGGCGCCGCCGGAGTTGGTGGCCCCGCGCCTGCTGGGCAAGGTGCTGGCGCATCGGACGGGCGGCGGTTTGCTGGCCGGGCGGATTGTCGAGGCCGAGGCTTACCTGGGTCCGCACAACCATCCGCCCGACCCGGCGGCGCACTCGCATCGCGGGCCCACTCCGCGGAACGCCGTTCTATTTGGCCCCGCAGGACATGCCTATGTCTACAGCATCTATGGCCGGTACTTCTGCATGAATATCTCCTGCGAGGCCGAGGGCCGGGCTGGATGCGTTCTGCTGCGCGCGCTGGAGCCGCTGGCTGGAGCGGACCTGATGGCTGAGAATCGGGGTTTTGCTCCGGTCGGTCTTCCCACAGACAAATTGGCCCGGCAACTTGCCTCCGGCCCTGGCCGGCTCTGCCAGGCCCTCGGACTCACCCGGCAAAACCACAATGGCCTCGATCTCACCGATCCCGCTTCGCCGCTGCAATTCCGCGACGATGGCTACACGGTCGCTGAAGTGCTTGTAACGGCGCGCATCGGCATCCGCGAAGCGGTGGACTGGCCGCTGCGCTTCCTCCTGCCTGGGAACCGATGCGTCTCCGGAGCAAAGAACCCCATCGGCAAGCGAGTGCCTCTTTCGGTAGAATTCGATTGACCGGTTCGACCATCTCAACCCGCGAGGGAACTCTCCGCTTGAAGCCTTCTTCCCCGTCTCTGCCCATTGCAACAGCTCTGTTTGCCGCGGCTCTTTTCGCCGTCGTGACGCTTGCCCAGGCTCCGCAGACGCCTCCGCCTCCGGCCGCAAGCGCAACCCCGCCTCAGCCGCATACCTTTCCCGCGCCCACCAACCTGAAGGTGCTGTCCAAGGATCTGACCGGGGAGCAGCTTCACGAGATCATGGAGAAGTGGGAGGGCTCGCTGGGCGCGCATTGCAACACCTGCCACACCCCCGACCCCAACAACATCGGCCCCAACGGACGCCCGCGGCTGAACTTTGCCGACGACTCCAAGCCCGAGAAGGCCACTGCGCGATTGATGTACAAGATGACGGAGGACATCAACGTGAACTACGTGTCCAAAGTCCCGAATTCCGATATGCCTGTCACTTGCGGCACCTGCCATCGCGGCCACCTGGGCCCGGAGCCCTTCATCATCCCGCCCGATGAGCATGACCACGACCACGGAGGCTCGCGTCCTGCGCAAGGCCCGCCGCCTGCTGGCGCGACGACGCAGCCGCACTAGCTAAGTATCAAGAAGAGTTGAGTCATACCAGACGTCTTGATATTCGCCTGCTACCAAGAATCGATACCCGGGCGGAAGGCCAAGAAGCTGAGCAATTTCCGGAATGTCTTCGTAAATGTGTTCGGCACAGAGGGGTGCAAAAAGTCAGCGTCTTCGGAGAATTGCTCTCCACACCAGATATACCAACCGCTCGTGGTTCCTTCAACTGGACGACGGAGGCCATTTACGGGAAGCTGACCTTTTGTAGCTATTGCAAAGCCCAAGATGGAACGGGCAGGGGAAGCCACATACTCCACCTGGCGCCTTTTGCAAAGTGACCTTTGCGCTGCCTCGATCTGAGCTTGTCGCAAACCCATAATGGCTTCAATTCTATGACCGGGGCCTCAACCCAGGCTACGTACTGCCACCGTCCCTTGAGAACTCCCCACTCTTGCCGCCTGATTTGGCTTCGAGCTGAATGTTGCTGATGACGATGGCCTTGTCGAGCGCCTTGGTCATGTCGTAGACGGTGAGGGCGGCCACTGCGGCGGCGGTCAGCGCCTCCATCTCGACGCCGGTGGGTCCGACGGTGGCAGCCGTTGCCCTGATGCGCACGCCGCCGGGGACGATCTCCGCCTGCACATCTACATGCGTAAGGGCGAGTGGATGGCACATGGGAATCAGGTCGGCGGTGCGCTTGGCCGCCTGAATGCCGGCAATGCGAGCCACCTCCAGCGGATTGCCTTTGGGGTTGGCGGGCAGTGCGGCAAGCACCGCCTCTGAGAGCTCGACGAAGGCCGAGGCGGCGGCCGTGCGCCGGGTGGGCTGCTTGGCGCTCACGTCCACCATGGCTGTTTGGCCGGACGAGTTGAAGTGCGAAAGCTGCGAGGGTTCGGGCATTGGGCGATCCTCAAGAACAAGACGGTTGAGTTTTGCGGCTTCCCACCCATTTCGCGGTGAGGCTGCGAAATGGATGGGGCACCCAGAGTTTTGGGGCTTCCGGCTCGTGTTCCTTTCTGTCGTAACTCCATGCGGCGAGCCGGGCTGTTCCTTAGGGAAGCAGAATGCGGACGATTGCGCCCGCGTCAAAGTGCTGTGCATCTTCTGGCACGACCAAAAAGCAATTGGAGCGGGCCAGGGCGGCCAGGTCGCCCGAACCCTGCATGGGAACCAGCGCAACCTCCGGGAGCTGGCCGGCCGCTCCGCCAAAGGTGCAGGCAGCGGGCAGAAAGCGCATAAGACCAGCCTTTCCGTGCTTGTCAGTCTTTGACGCCAGGCGCGCCAGGGCGAAGCGAGGGCCGCATTCCAGACGGCCCGCAAGCGCCGCCAGCACCGGCGCCGCGAAGAGCAGAAAGGTGACCGCCGAAGAGACCGGATTGCCGGGAAGCCCGAAGAAGCACTTCGTGCCGTATTCCTCTGGGACGGTGCGCGCGTTCCTGACAGGCAACTCGCCGAAGACTAACGGCTTGCCGGGCTGGATGCGCACGCCGGTGAAGTGGAAGCGTGCGCCGGCGCGGGCCAGTGCCGGCTTTACGAGGTCGAACTTGCCTGCCGAGACGCCGCCGGTAATCAGCAGCAGGCTGGCATCGGCAGCCTGGGCGAGCGCGGCGTCGAGAGCCTCGGCGCTGTCGGCGGCCGTGGGCAGAACCCAATGCTCGCCGCCCGCGGCCTCCACCATCGCGGCCAGCATGGGAGCATTCGAGTTGCGGATCTGGCCGGCTGCGGGCAGCAACGCGACGGGCACGAGTTCATCGCCCGTGGTCAGAATCGCCACGCGTGGCCGGGCGAAGACATCAAGCGCGGTGTAACCGCAGGCCGCGGCCAGGGCAATCTGCGCGGAGTGGATGACGGTTCCGGCGGGGAGCAGTTCGTCTCCCGCGCGGGCCTGCGCGCCCTGGTCCACAACATTCTCGCCCTCTTCGATCTTGCGCGGCGGGAGCAGCCGGAGCCGGTCGCCCGCTTGCTCGACGTGCTCGATCATCATCACCGCGTCGGCGCCCGCTGGAACGGAGGCTCCGGTCATGATCTCCCAGGCTGCGCCCTTCGGCAGCGGCCCGGCTGGAGGGTCGCCGGCGCGGGAGGAGCCGGCCAGGCGAAGGAACTTGTGTATGAAGGCCTCGCGAGCGCGGCAAGCATAGCCGTCGCGGGTGGAGCGGGCAAACGGCGGCTGGTCGCGATCGGCGCAGAGAGGCTGTGCGAGCACGCGGCCCGCTGCGAGATCAAGCCCAACCGACTCCGACGAGGGCCGCAACCGGGCTAGCCGCGCGCAGTATGCGGCAACCAGTTCAGCGGCTTCGTCGTAACCGGGCAGTTCATTGCTCATGGAATGGATTGTAGAGGGTCGCGAGAGCCAGGGAACAGCGCGGCTCAGAGCAGCGCGGAGAAGCGAAGGGCGTCCGCCGCGGCGGACGCCCTTTTGAGACGAAAAGACAGCAGGCTTACTTCTTGGTTGCCTTGGGGGCTTTGTAGCTGTTGTCGATCTTCTGTTCGAAACCAGCCAGGATGCCCCTGACGTCATTGGCATATTGACCGTTCGGCGCCAGTTCCAGGTATTTCTGGTAGGCCTCCAGGCATCCGGGTGGCGCAATGAGCTTCTGGGTCTTGGGATCCTGAGTGGTCTTTTGTACCAGGCCAGCGCCCTTGAGGTAATACGGAATCGGCTGGGTTGGATCGGCCTTGATAGCCTCTTCCGCCGCGGCCACCTCGGCGTCAGTATTGTTCATCTGCGAGAAGATCACCGCCTCGTTCTTCAGATAGAGTGCCGCCGATGTGGGGTTGATCTTGGCGGCTGCGTCGTAGGCCGCATTCGCCTCGGGAACCTTGCCGGTACGCGCGTAGATCTCTCCCAGGCCGCTCTGGGCCGTGCCCTGGACTGCAATGTTCGGCTTCTTGGAGGCCGCATCGAGTTCAAGGGTCTTCTTGAAGGTCGCCTCCGCTTCGTCATACTTCTTGAGGCCGACCTGCGCCTGCCCCAACTGCGCCCACAGGACGGAGGCATCCGCCTTGGCAGCGGTGTCCTTCAGCATGAGAGTCTCGATCTCGGTGTACTTGGCGAGCCTGATCTCCGCTTCCCTGGCTTCGACATCCGCGTTGGAAGCCGTTGCGCCAAGAGTCTGTCTTGCTGTTGCTCCGGCGGTATCGGCATCCTTGAAATCCTGGCTGACAACCTTCAAGTCGGCGTTGAGGGACTTGATGATTTCGTTGGTCTTCATTGCTTCGGCATTCTTCTTCTTCAGCTCCTCCAACTGCTTCTTCTGATCCTCAGTCAGCCGGTCTATAAACTCCTTGCGGGACATATCGAAATCGCGCACCACATCCTGGCCGACCACGACCTTGACGCCATCGAAGGAGTCGACCATCTTTTCTGGTGGCGTATCCAACTGGCGGAAGACAGCAGTGTACGTGCCGGGAGCCGCCTCGCCGGCAAAGTCGCCGGTCGCGGAAACCTGAAAGGTGTACTTGGAGGTGTGGCCGCCGTCGGTCGAGAGGCTTACCGTGCCGCTGGTCGCGGGAAACCCGGTAGGACTGGTCACGCGGCCATGAATCTTACCCGTGGGCACAGTCGGTGCAGTAGGCGCGGGCGTCTGCGCCAGCGCAGGCAACATGGCAAATGCCAGCATGCCCGCCGCGGCGGGCAGGACCAGCCAAAGTGGAATCGTGCGCTTCATGTTCTTCTCCTTGGGAGCGGCGGGATTGAGGCTGCCCGCAGGCTCGAAAAACTTATACCAACAGCAGATATCCAACTACAGATGCAGGGCGCCGAAGCGCAAAACCAAGCTCTCGGAGTACCACGGTGGACGATACTCAAGTTAAATCCAACCGGCGGCCCAAGACAAGGGCGCATGGCAGTTTGAGCAATACCCGTCGCGAACCCATCTTCAGCTTCTCATGGTATTGCGCCCGCAAGGCCGCCGTTTGTGGCCTGTATCACACTCTAGAATAGATGTATGGCAACCACGATTCGTCCGGCGATTGAGGCGGATGTAACGCAGATTCTTGCCTTCATTCGAGCGCTGGCCGCCTACGAGCGCGCGCCGCAAGCGGCGGCTGCGACAGAGGCGGATCTGCGGCGCGACGGCTTCGGTCCTAATCCATTCTTTTTCTGTCTGATAGCCGAGCAGGATGGCCAGCCGGCCGGCTTTGCCCTGTACTTCTTCAATTACTCCACATGGACGGGGCGTCCAGGACTTTATCTCGAGGATATTTTCGTTCAGCCGGAGTTTCGCGGCCTGGGAATCGGCAAGGCTCTGCTCAAGCGGGTTGCGGCCATCGCCGTGGAGAAGAACTGCCCGCGGTTGCAGTGGGAGGTGCTGGACTGGAACACGCCGGCCATCGATTTCTATCGCGCCATGGGAGCCGAGTTTCTGGACGAATGGCGCAATGTGCGTGTCAGCGGCGAAGCGCTTGAGCGGCTGGCCAACGCCGCCTCCGATGCCGGATGCCCCATCCTTTCGTCCGCCGCGGCGGACGAAAGAGTGGGAGACTGCGAATCTGAACCTGCGGTTATTCAAGCGGGGGCCGCACGGTGAGGATTCGCGTGATCGGCGGCGGACTGGCCGGCCCGGAGGCAGCCTTGACCGCCGCGCGTCTGGGCTGCGCGGTAGACCTCTACGAGATGAGGACCCTGGTGAACGGCAAGGCGCGCCTGACCCCGGCCCACCAGACCATCGAGTTTGGCGAACTGGTCTGCTCCAATTCCCTCAAGAGCGAGTCGCCAAATACTGCGCCCTGGCTGCTCAAGCAGGAGATGCGCCGGGCCGGCTCGGCGCTGATGAGAATCGCCGATCTGACCGCCGTCCCTGCCGGCCACGCGCTGGCTGTGGATCGCGTCGAGTTTTCCCGCCGCATTGCCGAGGCGATTGCCGACCAGCCTTTGATTCGCGTCTTCCGCGAGGAAGTCACCAGCCTCGGCACTCCTCTCCTCCAAAACGAGAACGGCACGAAGTGCACGGTGCTGGCCACCGGTCCGCTTACCTCCGACGCGCTGAGCGCCGAGATCGAGCGCATTACCGGCGCCGGCCACCTGGCCTTCTACGACTCCATTTCGCCCATCGTCGATGCGGATTCCAT
>JBEKDH010000103.1:0-15249 GCA_050014455.1 Occallatibacter sp. | reverse complement strand
AGAGTACTACCAAATCGCCGAAGTCAACACGCGGACCGGGGAGATCGCGAGCGACCCGCGACGGGACGTGATCTTCAAGCCGTCCTCCACCGCAGCCACCGAGGCCGCCAAGCGCACCCCGCTCGGCCAGGTCTATATGGACTGGGGCGCCTGGGCGGTGGTGCGGGATTTGGGCCAGATGCCGGTTGCCGGGATGGACCCGCCGCAGTTGCCTCCCAACCGCCAATGGACCACGGTCGAGTTCGACGATCTGCGCTGGGACTACTCTTACCTGGGCGCGGGCAGAGTCACCGCCCGGAATCCGCTCGCTGGCTGGGTCTACATCGTGGACGGCCGCGACGACGCTGGCGAGGCGATGAACGGGCGTGAGCAGCGATAGAGCGGTTCAAGGAGAGCCCGGAATCGGAGCTCTCCTCACAGACTAAGGATTCGCGATTACCTGAAGCTGACCGTGGGACAGGGCGGGAAGGCGAAAGCCCTGAATAGCGATCGCGGCTTGCGTGCGCCGGGCCAGGTTGTACTGGGTAAAGGTGACGGACGAACCGGGGCAGAGGTGAGGCGGTTCCTTGTAAGCGCTGTAGTAGTTTTGCACCATGCCGGACACAGGCATGATGGGCGCAATGCCGAATTCCGCGGGCTCCTTGTCGAGCGTTCCCTTCCATGCAGAGGTTTGCACGCGTTCAGCCGGCTCCACCGGCGAGGCATTGCAACGCGCGGTGGTCCAGCCAATTTGAACGAAGGTGAACTTGGGCAGGCGGAGAGCCGAACGGCAAGTAATTCCATTGGACTCATCGGGCCGGTCTGCCGAGCCAGCTTCCGGTGAGCAAACGCCGAAATCTGGAACGAAGAAGTCGCGCGCGGGGAGAGAGATGCGGGTAACCTTGCCGGCTTGCGTCTGAGAAAGCGCGAGCGTGAGATCCATATTCAGCGGCATCGCGCTGAACTTTTCATAGACGGCAAGCGGAATGGAGAAACTTGCGTCGGCGAACTTCTGGCCTGGGTAGAACACCTCCTTGTAAACCGGCTGCCAAACTGAAGTCCAGTGTGAACCGTCGGGGGCTTCGATTGCGACCCTTATGTCGTCGAAGACGACGACTGACCCGTCGGCAACGCCGGAGACGTTGATGGGGACTTTGATTCCGGCTTCCTTGGCTCCTCCGGCCACAAAAGCCGAAGGTTGACGGTCCGCATCCGGGTTATACGAAAACTGTGCTGGTGCTATAGCTCCAGCGGCCGGCGGCGGATAAGCATGGTCCATCAAAGCTTGATCGGGTGTGGCGAGGGCAACGATGGCGATTAGGGCAAGGAGGCCAGTCAGCAGTAGCCGCGCAAGCGTCACCTTGCGCGCGGCATATTGGAGCACGATGCCGGCGGCGCAAATGCCCAGCAACAGAATGACAGAGATGCGATTTCCATAAGGGGTGGCAATATTGGCTGAAGGCACCTCTGACGATATTGCTGCGATGCCTAGGATACACACCAGAACTCCAAGGAGGGTAAGTGTCAGGCGGGCGAAGTTTGTGGTGACGGTTGCGAGTGCAAAGAGCGGCAAGACGAGGACAGCGGTGATGAGGAGCAGATTGTAGAACAGCCCTGGGAGATAGGAGAGCGGATGAAAGCCCGCCTCCGCCAGCAGCACGCATTGCGCGATGAAGAAGGGCAGATAGAGGAATGCGAGAAGAAACAGCAGCTTGGCGGCGAGCAGATTCTTCCATTCATAGGGCCGCGTGAGCCAGAACTGCGTATTGCCGACCAGTCTTTCGGCATGAATGACGCGTGCAATCAGCAACCACCAGCTGACCGGAACGAGGAATTCCAGAGCGCTTGCCAAAAGCCGAGGCCCAGGGAACGAAGAGAAAATACCGTAGCCGCCCCGCATGGAACTGGCGGCGAGCCATTGGCCGGAACCTGTGCAGACGAATGCTATGGTGACGGCCACCGAGACAAGAATCTCGGGCCAGAAGCGGCGGGTGTCTTTGGCAAAGATATGCAGGATCTGTTTCATGCTGCGTTCCCCTTAATCGCGATGGAATCCTGTTGGGAGGGAGTGCGGCAGCGCCCGGACTTCGCGACGGCCAGAAAGATGGCGCGCAGCGGCATGGGATCGAAGGAGATGCCCCGCGCTGTGGGAAACCTCTCTACCAGTTCGCGCGGTGTGCGGTCTTCTTCGAAGTCGCTGTGCACGAAGCGAAGCACGCAGTCGGCGGTCTGCGGTTGCAGCCACGAGGGCGGAATATTCTCCGGCAGCGGCGATGGGCGGTCCAGCGTGACCGTAACCTCGCGAAAACGGTTCGAAAGCGCCGGCATTTCTTCTGAAAAGAGCAGGCGGCCTTGCTCCAGATAGCCCACGTGGCTGGAGAAGCTTTCAATCTCGGCCAAATCGTGCGAGGAGAGAAAGATGGTGGTCTCCGGGGCGCGCTCGATCAGGCCTTCGATGAGTTCGTCGCGCACCAGCGGATCGAGGCCGGTAAATGGCTCGTCGAGGACGATGAGCGATGGCCGGTAGGCGAGCGAACTGGCGAAGGCGGCCTTCATCTTCATGCCGCGCGAGAGATGCTTGAGCTTGCGCTTGAGGGGAAGATCGAACTGGCGGACCAACTGCTGCTCGAGTGCGTGGTCCCAGGTGGGATAGAAGGCGCGGTAGTACTCGAGCATGGAGCCGGCCGTCATCCAGTCGGGCATCTCCTGATTCTCAGAGACATAGCCGATGCGGTTGAAGGCCTTGCCCGCCAGCCTGCGGCAGTCGATTCCCAGCACCTCGGCGCGGCCCGCGGTGGGGGAAAAGATGTTCATGAGCAGTTTGATGAGGGTGGTTTTGCCCGCGCCATTGGCTCCGACCATCGCATAGATGGCCCCTTCGCGCACGGCAAGATTGAGATCGTCGACGGCCACGGTGCGGCCAAATCGCTTCCTGAGATTCTGGGTGTTGATTACGGGGTTCATCGTTCCGTGCCGCCTCCATCTTTGGGGCTGATTTCGACTTTGTCTTCAAACCGGCCTGCGCGGGTTGGATCGCCCGAGCTGAGCCGATGCCAATGAGCGGAGAAGGAGGAGAGCATCTCGTCCAGTTCGATACCCAGGCGCTTGGCCTCTACAACCAGTTCCTCAATCTCATGGCCCAGCAGTTGGGTCCGCTCCTTGCGACTGGACTCGGGCAGAACGGCAACCACGGTGCCGATGCCGGGACGGGTTTCAAGCAGTCCTTCATTCACCAGGTGGGCGACAATCTTGTGGGCCGTGTTGGGGTTGATCTTCAGTTCCTTGCTCAAGGCACGCACGGAGGGATAGGGATCGCCTGGGCGCAGTTGGCCTGAGACGATGGCCTTTTTCGACGCGTAGACGACCTGCTCGAAGAGCGATATGCCGGCGCGGAATGGAACTCGAAAGGGAATCACATGTGTACTATAACAGATAGTACACTAATTGCAAGAAGAATCTTTTGAGTCGTCGCCTGGGCCGGAATTGCCTCACGCAGGGAAGGCTTCGAGTGCCGGAAAGGGCATGTGGAATGTGGAGGTTGCCTAAGTTTGATCTGAATCGGATTCTCCCGCTCCATGCGCTGCACGGCAAGAACTGCCGGCGCGGTGGAAAGCCTGATGCGGTCCCGCCGCTTGGCCCGTGAAATAGAATGGGTCCGCATTCCAGGAACTGCCGCTGAAGTTTTGAAATCCGAGGTGTTCATGCCTGCCGATCCGCTTATCGAGAACTCGCAACCCACCTTCCTGTCTTTGGCCGCCAAGACCGCGGTCTGCCACACCCTTACCTACATCTTCATGGGGGGGCTTGCCTATCACTTCCTCCACTATGCGGAGCTGATCACCAAGCCCTGCTCAGGCATGCGTCCGATGAGCGATCCGCTGGCGATGGCGGGGCCGATTCTGCAGCCGCTGCGCGGCGTGCTCTTTGCGCTGGTCTTTTACCCGCTGCGAGGGTCTCTTTTTGGCCGCAAGCATGGCTGGCTGCTGATGGGCTGGATCCTGATTGCCGTGGGAATCCTGGGAACCTTTGCAGCGCCTCCCGGGTCGATGGAAGGCTTGATCTACACCACGGTCCCCGTCTCGATTCAGCTTCGCGGCTACCTCGAGATTGTGCCCCAGGCGCTGCTGCTCTCCGCACTGCTCTGCTATTGGGTCAACCATCCAGGCAAGAAGTGGCTCACCTGGCTGCTTGGCGCTCCTTTCTGTATTCTGATGGCGTTTTTTGTCTTTGTTCTGATCGTGCGCCCAGCCCCGAGGTAGAAGTTGGCATTCGCACCACCGGGTATGGAGCGATTACCCCAAAAGTCTAACGACTGCCCGGCGGCGCTTTGTACCGGACGAAAAAAATGTTCATCGGGTGCAACGATTGAGGTTGACCCGGCAGCTTTTGGACCCCACAATAAGAAGGCGCGTTGTCCTGCCGGAGTGCTTTCCCGCATCCCGGGGGGATGATCCCCGATACCGACGAAATTGAGGTTGCGATGCCCGCCTATCTACTTTTGCTGGTCGCCGTATTGTCCCGTGTGCTTCCCCATGCCGGGTGGATGAACTTTACCGCGGTGGGCGGCGCTCTGCTCTACTTTGGCGCGCGGCGCTCGTGGCGCGAGATGCTGGCTCCGCTGGCTGTGCTCATGGCCACCGACTACTACCTCACCGTCTACGCCTATCACTACAGCTTCCGCTGGGAGTGGTACGCGATGACCTGGGCGTGGTATGTGGCGGCCATGGCGCTGGGGCAGATCCTGCTGAAGAGCCGCACCACTTTTGTGCGCGCGGGCGCGGCCACGCTGCTGGGGCCGACCTCTTTCTTTCTGGTATCGAACTATGCGACTTGGCTGACCGGCCTTGCATATCCGTATCCGCGCACGCTCGGCGGGCTGGGCGCCTGCTACGTGGCGGGGTTGCCCTTCTATCGCAACGACCTGATCTCGACCGCGATCGTTGTGGGAGTGGCATTCGGCCTGCCGGTGCTGGTGCGCCGGATGAGCGCGGCGCACAGTCAGACGGCGCTGGCCGGGAAGTAGGATTTGTTTTTCTGCCCTTCTCTGAATGCACCAGCTCAGCCCCGTTTCGCGAGGTCGGCGAGTTAGCAACATAGCAGGGATGCGTCGGGATGCCGAAGCCTCAAGCCTGCTCTGAAGGCGCTCTATTCCTCCATCGTTTTTCCAGCCCGTTTTCTTCGCATCCACCACCAGGCAAAGCCAAGCACCGCCAAGCCGCCGACGACCCCAACCAGCGGCAAGGCGTGGGCCTTCACCACCCCGACGGCGCCCGGCCCCAGCTTGAGGACCAGCAGGGAGAGCACCAGCCAGCGGACCATGCGGCCGCAGAAGACGGACAGCAGGAAGGGCGCGATCCGCATCTCAAAGACGCCCGCGGCAAACACGAAAGCCTTCCAAGGTGTGGGCGGGGGCAGCATGGAGGGAATCATCATGGCCAGCAACTCCTGCTTCTCGAAGCGGGTGCGCATCTTCTCGAAGCGCTCCCGGTTAACGCGCTTGAGAAGGAAGAGCTCGCCGCCGGCCCGGCCCAGCCCGTATGGCAGCAGACCGCCCACAGCCGAGCCGACGGAGGCGAGCAGGCAGTAAAGCCAGAAATGGCCCTTGTCGCTCCATATATAAAGGGCCAGAATCGCGTCCATGGGAACGGGAATGGTGGAGGAATCGAGCAGAGCGACCAAGCCCACGCCCCAAATGCCGAATTTGGCAAGAAAGGGCAGCAGCACGAGATTCCACTTGGCCATGATTCGAGCGAAAACAGCTTTCAAGCAGTGTCCCTTTCCGGCCGCTGATCCGTCTTAACGATCAGCAACCATTGTACGGGCCGTGGCGGTGCGCACGGTTTTGGGCGGAATGAGAGAATAGAAGGAAAGGAATCGAGAGGGAGCCGTGGGGTGGCGTATGCGCTCACCGGGGCTCCCCAGGAACGAATGCCCTCCAGCGAAGCGCCAAACCATGTTGACGATTCCGCCGCGCCGCCTGCGGTGAGCTCTGTGCCACAGTTAGACACGAGCCCGCAACCCGGCAGCGCCGCACCCAGGACTGAGCCTGAATCGGAGCGTCCGGTCGTTCGGGGCTCCCGCTGGGTGGACTACGACACCCACGAGCTGCTCCAGATGATCAGCGAGCTCGAAGATGAGCGGCGATGGGCGCGGTTGCGCGAAGGGTTCTGGATCGCGATTCTCATCCACCTGGCGCTGCTTTCGGCGGTAACCTGGCTGCCGAAGTACGTATTCAAAGTGCCGGTGGTCGTCGATTCAAACCGTGCCATCAACGAGCACAAGGACTTCCAGTACTTCGATTCGCCGCTGAATCTCAAGCCACCGCCCGCACAACCGAAGGTCAAAATCAACCCTGTTCCCGAGAAGCCGCCGGTCATCGACCAGAAGACGCTGGATGCGCTGAACCGTGCCACTTCGCCGCCCGCACCGGCGCCCATGCCCGCGCCGCCTGCTCCCGTCCAGCCCGCGCAGCCCATTCCACCGGCACCGGAGGCACAGGTTGAGGCGCCTCGTCCAGCGGCAGTGCCGGCCCGGCCAAATTTTGCCCTGGGCTCGCAAAACCCGGCCGATCAGTTGCGGGAAGCCATGAGGAACGCGGCGCGCAATCCCGGCCAGGGCAATGCGGGCAACCTGGGCTCGGGCGGGCTGGCCCGTCATCCTGGGGCCGGCTCCGGTGGGGTCGAAGTTCTATCGCCCACCGAGGGTGTGGATTTCAACTCCTGGCTGCAGCGCTGGCATTGGGAGACGGAGCGCACCTGGGATCCCTTGATTCCCGACGAGGTGAATCCGCCAATTCTGAAATCGGGGATGGTGGCGATCCGCTTCAAGGTGCTGCCCAACGGCAGATTGATGGATGGAAGCCTGGTGCTCGAGGGCCGCTCCGGCGACGTGGCCCTGGATCGGGCTGCCTGGGGCGCGCTCACCGGCTCGAACTATCCGCCGCTGCCCAGGGATTTCCATGGGCCGTACCTGGAGCTGCGGGCCTTCTTCCTCTACAACATGGAGCCGTCGCGGTAGGCGAGGGCGAGGATAGGATAGAAGAACCATTAACCCCTTGCTCGGGGACGAAATGCACTTCGCGTAAACTGTGTCCATGGCCTCCCTCGCCAGCGCCGAAAACCGACCGGGCAATAACTGGCGAACGGCTCTGCGGTCGCGCTGGACTGCGAATCTTCAGGAGCGCGAGGAGCAGATATTCCTTCTTCTCTCGCTGTTGATCGGGGCGCTAACCGGGCTTGCCGTGGTGGCGTTCATCGTGCTCACGGAGCGGCTGGGAATGCGCCTTTACCCGGTGGGCAGCGCCGCTTGGAGGCGCGTGCTGGTTCCCGTGGCTGGATCGCTGGCCATGGGCTTCCTTCTCTATCGCTACTTTCCCTATGCACGTGGCAGCGGCGTGCCGCAGACCAAGGCCGCGCTTTTCGCACGGGAAGGATTCATCTCGCTGCGCACGGTGCTGGGCAAATTCTTCTGCACGGCGACCACGCTGGCCAGCGGAATCCCGCTGGGCCGCGAGGGACCATCCGTCCAGGTGGGCGCGGGAATCGCTTCCGTTCTTGGCCGCGGGCTCGGCTTGCGCCCCGAAAGGGTAAAGGCGCTGATTCCCGTGGGAGCGGCCGCCGCCATCGCCGCCGCCTTCAATACCCCCATGGCGGCGGTGCTCTTCGCTCTGGAAGAGGTGATGGGCGATATGAACGCGCCCATCCTCGGGTCTGTCGTGATTGCATCGGCCACCTCCTGGGCGGTCTTGCGGCTGATGCTTGGCAATAGTCCGCTCTTTCAGGTGCCGCAGTATACGTTGGTTCATCCGCTGGAACTTGGTATCTACGCCTTGCTGGGCATCGCCGGCGGCTTTCTGTCGGTTGCCTTCACCAGGCTCTTGCTGCGCATGCGCAAGTTCTTTCTGAGTTTGCCCCGGAGCACGCGCTGGTGGCATCCGGTTGTGGGCGGCGTGACGGTGGGCATGATGGGCTGGTTTGTGCCTCAGGTGCTGGGCGTTGGCTACACCTACGTCGGCATGGCTCTGAATGGATCGATGGCGCTCAAGTTGATGCTGCTGCTGGTTGCGCTCAAGCTCGTTGGCGTCACGGTCAGTTATGCCTCAGGCAACGCCGGCGGAATCTTTGGTCCCAGCCTCTTTCTCGGCGCCATGCTAGGAGGCGCCATCGGCACCGTGGCCCATCACCTTCTGCCGGGGTATACAGCAACCCCTGGCGCCTACGCCCTGGTCGGCATGGGAGCGGTCTTTGCGGGAATCGTGCGCGTTCCCATGACCTCGGTGCTGATGATCTTTGAGATGACGCGGGATTATGCCGTCATTGTCCCCTTGATGATCGCCAACATGACCAGCCTCTTCATCTCCAGGCGCTTTCAGAAGCAGCCTATCTACGAGGCGCTGGCGCATCAGGACGGCATTCATCTGCCTAGCGCAGGCACGCTTCACCAAACCAGCCAGCGGACGGTTGCCCAGGTGATGCGGAGATCGCCGGAGGTTCTTTCGGCGCGGACGCGTGTCAAGGATGCTGTTGAGCAGACGCGCTCCGCGCCGCTGCGCACCTGGCCAGTGCTGGATCGACAGTATTTTCTCGGCCTGTTGACTGCGGAGGAACTGGAGCGCGCCGTTGCCGATGGCAGAGAAGACCAGTTGCTCACCAACCTTGTGGAGACAGCTCACTTTCCCCATCTGCACATGGATCATGCCCTGCATCTGGCGCTGGAACGCATGAGCGCCTGCCATCTCGATCTCTTGCCCGTGGTTCACCGGGCGGATATTCACAAGCTGGAAGGCATTGTGACCCTCAGCGATGTGCTGGATGCTTACGGTGTGAACAACATGGATTCCGCGCAGCTATAGGGCTGCAAGAGCCGGAGTTGAGCATAGGGTGCGGTTTTCAGCCTCGCTGTGGGCATGATTCCGATGGCGGCGCTATTCCCAATCGCAACTGCATCGGGTTAGAATTTGCTTGAAGCCATGAGCATCCGCAACAACATTCCGGTCAAGGGAACGCCCCGGCTCAGGCGATTTCGCCGTGGCCGGCGCGACCGCGGCCGGAGCCCCTCCCGCTGAGCCATCCATCCAGTTGAAAATCATTCAGGGTTGCAGCGGATCGTGTGCCGCGCGATCCGGCGGGAGCTCCCCACAGCGGAGCTTCCGGCGGGAGAATTCATAGACCCATCCGTCACCGTGCGGATAGAAAGGCGCATCCAGGATGAACAGCTTCGACAGCAAGGCTACGCTCCACTCCGGCAACCGTGCCTATACCATCTATAGCCTGCCGGCGCTCGCGGCTCGCGGCTTCAACCTGAGCCGCCTGCCCTTCAGCCTGAAGATCCTGCTTGAGAATCTGTTGCGCCGCGAGGACGGCGTGAACGTGACCGCCGCGGAGATCGAGTTCCTGGCCAATTGGGAGGCCAAGGCCGAGTCTAGCCGCGAGATCGCCTACATGCCGGCGCGCGTGCTGATGCAGGACTTTACCGGCGTGCCCGCGATTGTCGATCTGGCCGCCATGCGCGATGCCATCAAGACCCTGGGCGGCGATCCGGAGCGGGTGAATCCGCTCATCGCCGCCGAACTGGTCATCGACCATTCTGTCCAGGTGGATGAGTTCGGCGCCGCGGGTGCTCTTGCGGCGAATACTCTCTTGGAATTTCAGAGAAACCGCGAGCGCTATGCATTCTTGAAGTGGGGCCAAACAGCCTTCCGCAACTTCTCCGCCGTGCCGCCGGGGATGGGAATCTGCCACCAGGTGAATCTGGAATACCTGGCGAGGGTTGTTTTCACAGCCGAAGCCGATGGAGAGCTTGTTGCGTACCCGGACACTGTGGTGGGCACCGACTCGCACACCACCATGATCAACGGCCTGGGCGTGCTGGGCTGGGGTGTGGGCGGCATCGAGGCCGAGGCGGCCATGCTGGGCCAGGCGGTCAGCATGCTGGTGCCGCAGGTGGTGGGCTTCAAGCTCAACGGCAAGCTGCGCGAGGGCGCGACGGCCACCGATCTGGTGCTGACCGTGACCCAGGCGTTGCGCAAGCTGGGCGTGGTGGGCAAGTTTGTGGAGTTCTACGGACCCGGCGTTGCCGCGTTGCCGCTGGCCGACCGGGCAACGATAAGCAATATGGCGCCCGAATACGGGGCCACCTGCGGCATCTTCCCGGTGGATGCCGAGACGCTGCGCTACTTTCGTTTGACCGGTCGCGGCGACGAGCAGATCGCGCTGGTTGAGGACTACTACAAAGCTCAGGGGCTCTTCCACACCGCCGGATCGCCGGAGGCCGAGTACACGCAGACGTTGGAGCTGGACCTGGGAGCGGTCGAGCCCAGCGTGGCCGGCCCCAGGCGTCCCCAGGATCGCGTACTGCTGAAAGACGCCGCGGCCAGCTTCGCGCAGCAGCTGCCCAGCCTGCTCGCGCCCACGGCCAAGACGCTGGAGTCGCGAACCGCGGCGGTATGGCAGCGTGCGGCGGTTGCGGATGCGGCGCTGGCGGATGGTGGTTTCCCACCCTTTCGCCAGGAAGAAGGCGAAAGGATGGGGCACCCAGCCGTGGCGGTGGCCACCACCGTCAAGGAGCGCTTTGGCATCGACCCCGACCGGTATCTCGATCACGGCTCGGTGGTGATTGCGGCCATTACCAGCTGCACCAATACCTCAAACCCGTCGGTGATGGTGGCGGCGGGAATCCTGGCCAAGAAGGCTGTCGAGAAGGGGCTGACCGTGCCGCCCTGGGTAAAGACCTCGCTGGCGCCAGGTTCGCGGGTGGTTACGGACTACTACGCCAAGGCCGGCCTGCTGCCGTATCTCGAGAAGCTGCGCTTCAACGTGGTGGGGTACGGCTGCACCACCTGTATCGGCAACTCCGGCCCGCTGCCTGCCGATGTCTCCAAGAGCATCGACGAGCACGGGCTGGTTGCGGTGAGCGTGCTGAGCGGCAACCGCAACTTCGAGGGCCGCGTCAACGTGGACGTGCGCGCCAATTACCTGATGAGCCCGCCACTGGTGGTGGCCTACGCGCTGGCAGGCAAGATCGGCCACAACTTCGAGACCGATCCGCTGGGCGCTGACCAGGCCGGCCAGCCCGTTTATCTCAAAGATATCTGGCCCACGCAGGCCGAGGTGGCCGAGGCCATTGAAAAGGGCTTGTCCAGCGAGAGCTTCCGCCGGGAGTATGCCACGGTGAGCCTGGGTGACGCCAACTGGCAGGGGCTGCGCTTCCCAACCGGCGAGGTCTACCAGTGGGAGCCGGATTCGACTTATATCCGCCAGGCCCCGTACTTCGACGGCATTACGAAGATGCCTGCGCCGGTTGCCGAGATCGCTGGCGCGCGTGTTCTGGCGGTGCTGGGTGACTCCGTGACCACAGACCACATCTCGCCGGCGGGGTCCATCAAGGCCAACGGCCCGGCAGGCAAGTATCTTGCCGCTCATGGAGTAAGACCGGCAGAGTTCAACAGCTACGGCTCGCGGCGCGGCAACCATGAGGTCATGGTCCGCGGCACCTTCGCCAACGTGCGGCTGCGCAACAAGCTCGCCCCCGGCACCGAGGGCGGCGTGACGCGCCTGCTTCCCGAAGGCGAGGAGATGTCCATCTTCGAGGCCAGCGTGAAGTACGCCGAGCGCGGCGTGCCGCTCGTCATTCTGGCAGGGAAGGAGTACGGCTCCGGCTCCTCGCGCGATTGGGCCGCCAAGGGACCCAAGCTGCTGGGTGTGCGGGCGGTCATCGCCGAGAGCTTCGAGCGCATTCACCGGTCGAACCTTGTTGGCATGGGCATTCTGCCCTTGCAGTTCGCGGATGGCCAGAACGCCGCCTCGCTCGGCCTCACCGGCGAGGAACTCTACGACTTCCCAGGGCTGACGGAGTTGCTGGCCTCCAGGCTGGCGGGCAGCCGGACCCTTGAAGTAATTGCCACGGCAGCGAACGGCACGGTGAAGCAATTCACTGCCAAGGTCCGCATCGATACGCCACAGGAGATCGAGTACTACGAGCACGGCGGCATCTTGCACTATGTGTTGCGCCAGTTGGCGGCGAAATAGCGGCCTCGCCATCAAGCGCAAAGCAACCTGGATACTTCCTCTGGGATGCGATTCTTGTCGCAATGACCGGCGAAAAGGCTCAAAGGCCTGCAGACTCAGAATCGGACTGGCGGCCAGCGGTGATCTTCGCCTGGCGGTCCCGGAATAGAGCGCCGTTCAGCTCCGCGCCGATCAGCACGCTGAAGGCGGTGATGTAGAGCCATACCAGCGTGGCGATCCCCGCGCCGAAGGAGCCGTAAAACATGGAGTAGTCGGCGACGCGCGTGACATACCAGCCGAAGGCCAGCGTGGCCGGGAACCAGAGCAGGGTTCCGGTGACTGCGCCGGGAGCGACCCACAGCCAATGCTCCTTGCGCCGGGTGCCGAAGTGGTAAAGAACGGTAAGCACAGCCACGCTGGTGGCCAGCGCGACCGACCAGCGGACCATGCGCCAGAAGAAGATCACAATGTGGCGCAATTCGTGGACGGCATTATCGATCATCCAGGCCTCGATCTGATGGCCGAAGACCACCACCAGAGTGGCCAGCGAGAGCGGAACCAGCGCGATGGGCACCAGCAGCAGGGCGCGCATCCGGCGTCCCCAAAAGCTCCAATCGCCGAGCGGGAGCCGGTAAGCGCGGCGAAAACCCTCCATCAGCGACAGCATTACGCCCAGGCCGGCAAAGAGGCTCAGGCTGGTTGCGGATAGGATCACCTGGCCGGAGTGGATGTGCCGGCTGAGGACGTAAGACTGAAGCAGATCAAGGGTGTCCGCGGGCAATAGCTGTTCGAAGGTGGCGCGCACCGCGCCCACCAGCGTGTTGCTCTCGGGCAGCTGGGCCACCACCGTGGTCATCACCAGCAGGGCAGGGAAGATCATGAGCATGCCGGAGTAAGCCACGGCCTTGGCCGTGTTGACCACGTCATGGTCCAGGGACTGACCTACGGCATCCCGGAGCTTGGCAAAAAACCTGTTCATGAGCCTCACAGGCAAGAGTAGAGCATTGCGGGGGCTTTGGGCGAGAGGTCCTTGTTGCAAAGGTGGATCGGCTGTTGGCAACCGGCGATTCGGGAGCCGGTGTAACGAGGATGCGGGAGCAGCCCTCCCTATGGAAGCCGCTCCGGGTTCAGCCGGGCGATGCGTCCGTTGGGGCCGACCACGAAGGGCAGCGAGAGCGCGTTCCAGTTGCCATCGTCGAGCGGCCGCCAGGTCTTGCCGTCGTCGCGGCTGATGTCGCTGCCGTTGGTTCCTACCGTGATCCAGAGTTTGAGGGCTTCGCTCCATTGCACGGCGGAGCGGAAGCCGTGAGGCGGGGTGGTCGAGGCGGTCCAGGTCCAGCCTCCATCGGTCGACGACGCGGCCGCTGTGCCCGTGCTTTCATTCGGCTTTGCATAGTCGCCTCCGACCGCGACCAAATGCCAATACTTTCCGAATCCGCAATCGGAACAGGGGCTGCCGGTATCGCGAAGGGCGAGCGCGAAGGCTCCGGCGCTCTCGACGCCTGCGGCAAGGGGAAGGGCACGGCGGTTCCAATCGGGGAGCAGGAACATGCTTGCATACCGTCCGTGTGAAAACCGAGCTTTCGTTCGGGACCGGCCTTCCCATCGCTCAATCAGAAACGCTCCGCCCCTGCCGCCAGCGACGAATCCGTTGAAGTAGTCAATGCCCGGGCCTCTTGTATCTCCCGTTCCTCGGCTTGCCCTTCCGATCAAGCTATTGCTTGCAGCAAATGCGGCAAGCGGCATGCCATGTAAGCGAAGCGATTTACTCCGATCGGACCTCCAGGTGACACCGCCATCTTGAGTAACCAGAACAGTGAATCGGTCCTTGAGCGGATCGCCGACCAACATTCCCTCCCCATAAATCGCATTCAGCCAAAATGAATCGAAGAAGCCCGCGGGGTCTGTGTTTTTCAGCAGCAGATTCCAGGTTTTGCATCCATCCATCGTCTTGTAAAGTCGGCTCTTCTCGCCCGGTCCCGAGGCCATCACAATCGCCGTCTGTTCATCCCACGCCTGCACGCCGCGAAAGTCCAGCGTCGCTCCGTCCGCGGCCGCATCGGGCACGGCGCACTTCTGCCAGTGCTCGCCGCCGTCGGTGGTTCTCAGCACAGTTCCGCCCGTCCCGCTTGCCCACGCTACCGTGCCGTCTACCGATGCGAGGCCGCGCAGCCCGGCGGTTGTGCCCGACTCCTGCATCAGCCACACCTGCCGCGCCGGGGGCGGTGGCTGGGGCGGCGCGGGAGCGGCGGACTGGCCTGCCGCAATACACATAGCGGAAACAAGGAACAGCGTAAACCGGATAGGTTGCATCGCTGGCAGTATAGTGCCGTGGCCAGCGGCAAATCCACCTTTGCTGCGAAGGGGCTGCGAGCCCTAGTCACTGCCCTCCATCTTACACAGGCGGAGCATCTGGAGTTCCAGGGGCTCTTCGTCCGATCGCTTGAGAAGCAACTGCACGGCGGCGCTGCGCGCTGAGGTTTGATAGGCGTTTTTCAGTAAACCCCCATTGCGAAGGGGTGCGATCCGCGGCGGTCGCAGCAGATACTAGCTCGATCCATCCGAGCCGCCGTGTGCGGACCCGCACAAACGATGGTATGAGAGGGGAGAGGCTGCGAATCCCCCTATCCCGATCCGACGGGCGCCGTTTCTGCTCAGGAGACGGTGCTCTCCGGTTTCCGCGGCCAGGGCTGAAAGCTAAGCCCTTTCCAGCGGATGGGCGTCGTAGTGCAGCAGCACGGCGACGGCGCAACTGGTGAGGCGCGTCTCTGCCGAATCCGCCCGGCTGGTCAAAATGGTAGGGACGCGGGCGCCGAGGACGATGCCGGCCAGTTGCGCGCCGCCCAGGTACTCCAGTTGCTTGGCCAGCATGTTGCCGCTTTCCAGGTCGGGAACCACCAGTATGTCTGCCTGGCCGGCAACGGGCGACACCAGTCCCTTGATCTCGGCTGCCTTGGCGCTAACGGCGGTATCGAAGGCCAGAGGCCCATCGAGGATGCCACCGGTGATCTGGCCGCGATCGGCCATCTTGCACAGGGCGGCGGCGTCGAGCGTGGACTTGATCTTGGGGTTGACCGTCTCGATGGCCGACAGCAGCGCCACCTTGGGCTCGGGAATGCCCAGAGCATGGGCCAGATCGATGGCGTTCTGCACGATGTGGACCTTGTCTTCGAGCTCGGGGGTGATGTTGATGGCCGCGTCGGTGATGAGCAGGGTGCGCGCGTAGGCCGGCGTATCCATGATGAAGACGTGGGAGATGCGGCGA
>JBEKDH010000102.1:0-15332 GCA_050014455.1 Occallatibacter sp. | reverse complement strand
ATGGCCACCAGCTTGCCCTTGCCTTGCTCGCGCTTGATCAGGTCCATCTTGTCCTTGGGCTTGGCCTCGGCCAAAAAGTCGTCCACGCCGGCCTCGCGGGCAATCACGGCGGCGGTCAGCGGATTGTCGCCGGTAATCATGATGGTGCGGATGCCCATGGCGCGCAGCCGCGCCAGACGCTCCTTGAGGCCGCCCTTGACGATGTCCTTGAGGTAGATGACGCCCAGTGCGGCGGCGTTTTCCGCCACCACCAGTGGCGTTCCGCCGGCGCGGGCAATCTCTTCCACCTGTTCGCGGACTTTCTGAGGCAACTGCGATCCCTGCTCTTCGAGGAAGCGGGCGATGGCGTCCACGGAGCCTTTGCGAATGCGGGTGCCGGGCAGATTGACGCCGCTCATCCGGGTCTGGGCGGTGAAGGGAACGAACTCGGCGTGAATGCCGGCCAGGTCGCGGCCGCGCAGGTTGTACTTCTCCTTGGCCAGGACGACGATCGACCGGCCCTCGGGAGTTTCGTCTGAGAGCGAGGCAAGCTGCGCGGCGTTGGCCATGCGCTCCTGGCTGACGTCGGGGGCGGGATAGAACTCGGTTGCCTGGCGGTTGCCCAGGGTGATGGTGCCGGTCTTGTCCAGCAGCAGGGTGTTTACGTCGCCGGCGGCCTCGACGGCGCGCCCGCTCATGGCCAGCACGTTGTATTGGACGAGGCGGTCCATGCCGGCAATGCCGATAGCCGAAAGCAGACCGCCGATGGTGGTGGGAATGAGGCAGACGAGCAGCGACACCAGCACGAAGACGGATTGCGGAGCCTTGGAGTAGATGGCGAAGGGCTGCAAGGTGACTACGGCGAGCAGAAAGACGATGGTGAGGCCGGAGAGCAGGATGCTGAGCGCGATCTCATTGGGGGTCTTTTGGCGGGAGGCGCCTTCGACCAGGGCGATCATGCGGTCTAAGAAGGTTTCGCCGGGATTGGCAGTGATGCGGACCTTGATCCAGTCGGAGAGAACCTTCGTCCCGCCGGTGACGGCCGAGCGGTCGCCGCCGGCCTCGCGGATGACGGGGGCCGACTCGCCGGTGATTGCCGACTCGTCCACTGACGCCACGCCCTCGATGACCTCGCCGTCGCCGGCAATGTAACTGCCAGCCGGAACGTAGATGATGTCGCCCAGGCGCAGCAGGCCGCTGACGACCTCTTCAAAGTTGCCGTCGGCGGTGTAGCGCTTGGCGATGGTCTCGCCCTTGGCCTTGCGCAACGTGTCGGCCTGGGCCTTGCCGCGGCCTTCGGCCATAGCCTCGGCGAAGTTGGCGAAGAGCACCGTTACCCACAGCCAGAGGGTGATCTGAAGGTTGAAGCCGAACCCGGGGCGATGGTGGACAACGTTGTCGATGAGCAGCGCCGTGGTGAGCACGCTGCCGACTTCAACGACAAACATCACCGGGTTCTTGACCATCCAGCGGGGATCGAGCTTGCGCACCGAGTCCAAAAGCGCCTGACCGATGATTTCCGTATTCCAGAGACTCTTCTTTTCAGCCATGACAGTCCGTTTCGTCTTTTCCTGATGCGGTGTGGGTATCGGTTAGAAGAGCTGCCCTGTCTTGAGCAGCAGATGTTCCAATATGGGTCCCAGGCTCAGGGCCGGGAAGAAGGTGAGGGCGCTCAGAATGAGGATCACGCCCACCAGCAGCGCGGCAAACAGGGCTGTGTTTACCTGGAAGGTGCCAGCCGAGGGCGGCACGCTCTTCTTGCTTGCCAGGTTGCCGGCCAAAGCCAGCACCGGAATCATCATCAGTAGACGGCCGGCGAGCATGTCCCAGCCCAGCGCCACGTTGTACCACCAGGTATTCGCATTCAAACCAGCAAAGGCCGATCCGTTGTTGCCCGCCCCGGAAGTGTATGCGTAGAGAATCTCGGTGAGGCCGTGGGGCCCCTGATTGTTCAAGCTGGAGAGGCCTATGGTCGGCGAAAGCAGAAAGGCGGCGGTGAGCGAAAGGATGATGAGCGGGAAGATGAGCACATAGAGCATGGACATCTTCACATCGTAGGATTCGATCTTCTTGCCCAGGTACTCGGGAGTGCGGCCCACCATGAGTCCGGCGATGAACACCGAGAGCACCACCATGATCAAGATGCCGTATAAGCCCGAGCCGACGCCGCCGAAGACTACCTCGCCCATCATGATGTTGATGAGCACCACCATGCCGCCCAGCGGAGTGAGCGAGTCGTGCATGCTGGTGACGGCGCCGCAACTGGCGTCGGTGGTGATGGTGGCGAAGAGCGAGCTTGCGGCGATGCCGTTGCGCACCTCCTTACCCTCCATGTTGCCGCCCGGCGCGGTCGCCGTGCCGGTCTGCGCTGCGCCATGAATCAGCGGATGCGAATGCGACTCGGCCCAGTAAACGGTGGCAAACCCGGCGGTAAAGAGCACCCACATGGCGGCCAGCACAGCCCATCCGTGGCCCGGCGAACCGGTCATGCGCCCCAGCGTATAAGTGAGCCCTGCGGGGATGATGAAGATGGAGAGCATCTGCAGCAGGTTTGAGAAGGGAGTGGGGTTCTCGAAGGGATGGGCGCTGTTGGCATTGAAGAATCCGCCGCCGTTGGTGCCCAGCATCTTGATCGCTTCCTGCGATGCCACCGGCCCTTGCCCGATGGTCTGGACCTGCGCGGGCTGTTCAAGCGGATGTGCTATAGTGTATGCGTTCAGATTCTGCGGAACGCCCTGACCGACCAGCAGCAGCGCATAGATGAGACACGCCGGAACCAGCACATAGAGATACGTGCGGGTCATGTCTACCCAGAAGTTGCCGATGGTGCCGGAGGTCGTCCGCTTGATGCCTCGGATCAAAGCCACGGCCACCGCGATGCCCACCGCAGCGCTGCCGAAGTTGTGATACGCCAGCCCCACCATTTGGGTCAGATAGCTCATGGTGGTTTCGGGCGTATACGACTGCCAATTGGTGTTGGTGGTAAAGCTGGCGGCCGTGTTCCATGCCAGGTCGGGGCCGACGGCGGCCAGCCCCTGCGGATTCCAGGGCAGGAAGTTCTGCAAGCGCTCGATAGCGTAGGTCATCAACATGCTGACCGCTGAGAAACCGAGCACTGCAAAGGCATACTCGCGCCAGTTCATCTCCGTGTCGGACTTTACGCCGGAAAGCTTGTAGATGAGCCGTTCGATGGGACGAAGCACCGGATCCAGCCAGGTGCGTTCCCCCTCCAGCACACGGGCCAGATAGATGCCCACCGGGCGAACAGTCGCAAGCAGAATCAGGGAGTAAAGGGCAAACTGCAACCAGCCGTTGGCGGACATGTCAGAACTTCTCCGGGAAAAGCAGGGTGAGGGTCAGGTAACCCAGCAGCAGGACGGAAAGAACCAGGGCAACAACGGTATAGAGGTCCATTTGCATGGGGGCTACCTCAACTTCTGGCAGGCCATGACGTAAAGAAACGCCAGGGCGAAGAAGACTGCCGTGAACAGCAACATCGCTACATCTTGCATCGCGGGTCTCACAGTTCCGGCCGGAACGAAGCCGGCCAGGCTCAGTGCGGGAAATGCCGTCCAGCATGGACTCCGGGGCGGCTGTTTGCGAGCAAACCGGAATCGCCGCACAACAACGATTCTGGTTCACGCCTCGTTTGAGTATCGAAAAGGTTTCCTAAGAAAGCCGTAAAGACGTTGGAGAAGCTGAAGACCCAACTGCAAGTCAGTGAGCAACCGAAGTTCGCATCGCCGGGGGTCCAAGCGATTTGCGGCTGGGGTTTATTCCTCGCTGCCGCTCCATCCCTCTGGGATGAAACGGTAACCGACCCAGGGCTCGGTCTGAATATACTGCTTGCCGGTTTCGGCTTCCAACTTCTTGCGCAACTGGCCGACAAAGACGCGCAGATACTCCGGTTGGTGGGCCGACTGCGCTCCCCATACAGTGGTAAGCAGGGCGCGGTGGGTCATCACCTTTCCCGCGTGGCGGGCCAGGTGAAGCAACAGATCGAATTCCTTGGGGGTGAGGTGGACGGGTTTGCCCAGAACGGCGATGGTGTGAGCGGTGGAGTCGATCACAAAGTCCCCGGCCTCGATAGCCGCCGTGGTGCGCTCCGGTGCGCGGCGCAGGTGAGCGCGGACCCGGGCCAGCAGCTCTTGAATGCTGAAGGGTTTGGTGACGTAGTCGTCTGCGCCGGCATCCAGTGCCTCTACTTTTGACCGCTCATGTTCGCGGACAGAGAGGATGAGCACGGGAGTGGCGGCGCGGGCGCGGATGGCGCGGCATACCTCGATGCCGGAGATGCCTGGCATCATGAGGTCGGTCACAACCAGGTCTGGCGCCCAATCCCGAAAGACCTGCAGGCCCTCTTCGGGATCGTTGGCTGTTCGTACGTCATAGCCTTGTGCGGAGAGCGCGGCGCGCAGCACCCGCGTGATCTGCGGTTCGTCGTCGATAACCAGAATTCTGCCGGGCATAATGTTTTTCTTCCAACGAAAGATTACATCATCCGATTGGCCCGCTATGATTTCTTTGATGAAGATCACGGGCGGGCTCTCCGATTCGCGAGGGATTCTTCACTGGCTGGTGGGAACGCTGATGGCGGCGCTGGCCACTTGGCTGCTGGTCTCCCTGGGAGCCAATTCGACAGCGGCGGGCATGGTCTTTCTTGTGCTCGTGGTTTGGTCGTCCACCCAGGCGGGGTTTTGGCTTTCACTCTATATCGCGGTACTTTGCGCGGTATCGTTCGACTATTTCTTTCTGCCTCCCTTCCGCACCTTCCGGCTGGCCGGAATTCAGGAATGGACGGCGATGCTTGCGTTCCTGGCATGTTGCGTGGTGGTGGGCCGGGTGGCGGAGCATGCGCGGCGCCAGACCCGGCAGGCTGAACAGAGGCGCGAGGATGTGGAACGGCTCTACGCGCTGAGCCAGGAAGTGATGCTGCACGAGGACGCCGTAGGGCTGATTCACGATCTGCCCCGGCTTATCGATCGCATCTTCGCACTGGATGGCGTGGCGCTGTACGTTTGCGATCGGGACGAGTTCCACGCCTCGACGGCGGACCTGCCTGAGAGCGTGAAGGAAACCTTGCGGGTGATGACTCAGGGCCCGAATCCAACCATCATTCCGCAGGCTGGCTTCTTCACCACGGCGCTGATGCTGGGGATGCGGCCAGTAGGGGCGCTGGGCTGGCGGCCGGCGCGGCTTTCCCGCCAGGTTGCTACGGCAGTGAGCGCTCAGGTGGCCATCGTGCTGGCCCGGGCCATCGCCATTGAGGCCTCGGCGCGCATGGAGGCGGCGCGCGAGGGAGAACGGCTGCGCACGGCGCTCATTGACTCGCTGACCCACGAACTGCGCACGCCGCTGACCTCCATTCGCGCCGCCGCCACCACGCTGCTGCAGGCTGAGGGGCTGGACGAAGCCGGTCGGCTGGATCTGGCGGCCATCGTCGATGAGGAGGCCGCGCGGCTGGATTTCCTTATCGGTGAGGCAGTCGAGATGGCCCAGATCGATGCCAACGTAGTCGAGGTCCATCTGGTCCCGCAGCATCCCCGCGCATTGCTCGACCAGGCCGTCGAGGAGTCGCGCAAAGCTCTGGCCACGCGCCGCGTCACCATCGATGTGGAGGGGCCGGATGATCCAGCCTGGTTCGATCCCCACCTGCTGGGGAGGGTTCTGCGCCATCTGCTTGAAAACGCGGCCACCTATACTCCGCCCGGCAGCCGCGTGAAACTGAGCAGCCGCAGGGTGGGCGACCGGCTGGAGTTCTCGGTCGAGGACAATGGCCCAGGCATCGATGCCCTCGATCTGCCGCTGATCTTTGAGAAGTTCTATCGTGGCAAGCGCGGCGCAATCGTAGGCAAGGGCTCGGGGATGGGCCTGGCCATCACCCGCGCCATTCTGGCCGCGCACGGCGGCGCCATCGAGGCCGCCAGCGTTCCCGGCAAGGGAGCCAGTTTCGTCTTCTGGGTGCCGCTGGTGGAAAAAGAGCTGGGAAACGCGGGATGAAGGCTTGCCGCATGGCGCTGCAAACCTGGTGACCCTGGTTATGCGGGAGCGGATTTTCACTTGCCCGGAAGGAGATTCGAATGCCAGCTACCCGTTTGTCGGTCTGTCTACTCGTAATTTCTGTCCTTTCGCTTGCTGCGCATGGTGACAAGCCGGTCAAGGTTCTGGCCCGCGAAACGCTGACTGTGATCACCGCTCAAGGGTCCGGGGTTCTGCCGCTCTATGTGTCGATCAACGGAACTCTTGCTGACCTGTCCCTGCCGCAGCCATCGGTCGTGCGGGTTTTGATCGTTTTCCACGGCAAGCAGCGCAACGCCGATGTCTATAACGAGTCCGGATTCGAGGCGATCAAGAGGGCTGGCCGTGCGGGCGAGGGTACGCTGCTGATCACGCCGCAGTTTCTGGAACAGGTGGATATCGATGCCTTTGGACTATCTGCCAATGTTCTGCGCTGGGAGCCGGAACAATGGATGAGTGGAGCGGATGACGTGAACGCTCATATCAGCTCTTTTGACGCGATCGATGGTATCGTGACCCGGCTTGGTGACCGCCGTCTGTTTCCCAATCTCAAGGCGGTTGTTTTGGTGGGCCATTCCGCCGGTGGGCAGTTGCTGCAACGGTATGCAGTAGCCGGGCGCGCAGGCGATGTGCTTGAAAGCGCCGGTATCCATGTGCGGTACGTGGTCGCAAACCCGTCGTCTTATGTCTATTTCTCGCCGGAGCGGCCGGAGTTGAAGTCGAAAGGCGAGTTCACCTTCGCTATCCCCCGCAAGACTTGCTCAGGCGAGTACAACCGCTGGAAATACGGAGCTCTCGACCCTCCAAGGTACGCGGCGGCCGAGGACTTTGCGGAGGTCGAGAAGCGCTACGCTCTACGCGAGGTAGTGTATTTGCTGGGCACCGGGGACACAGATCCCAATCACCCCGCGCTCGACAAGAGCTGCCCCGGCGAAGACGAGGGGCCTTACCGTTTCTACCGCGGCAAAGCATATTTTCGCTACTTGCAGGTGCGGCATCCGGAACTGGAAGCGGAATCGGCGCGGCAGCAACTCTGGGCTGTCCCCGGCGTGGAACACGATGGCGACAAGATGCTGAATTCAAAGTGCGGGCTGGCTGCCCTGTTCGATGCGGGACTCTGTGCAACGCGCATCCTCGATCCCAAGCCGTGAGCGGCGCACTGCTGCAACACGCCGCGCAAAAAACAGTCGCCGTCCATTGGAGAGGTCGATTCTCTCCGCACTTACTGCGGTTCCTCACTCCAATTGCACGGGATTTCACGGCGCTGCTCGGAGCTTTCCGCGGCCCACTCCAGCAAACGGGCCACGCGCCATGCGGCAACAGCTTCCACAGGGGCAGGGGCTTTGCCCAGCAGCGCATCGCGAACGCCCGCGTAGTAGAGGCGGTAGTCGCCGGGAATGGGCGCGACCGGGCGTGTGACGATTGCGCCATCGACGTCCACGCTCAAGGTGCCCCAGTCGGCAGGCGGTTCCTGTCCCCAGTGTGGATCGTCTATTCGGGCGATCTTGTTCAGCGCGGCTTCCTGTGGGTCGGGGCCCAGCTTGCAGTAGTTGCCCTTGTCGCCGCGCAGATGGAAGCGCGGGTCCGGAGGCGAGGAGAGGCTGTTGGCGCCCAGGACGACAGAAAACCCTGGATAGCGCAGGCGCAGCGTGAAGGCGTCGTTGGCCCGCGCCCAACTGCGCTCGCAGAGGACCTCGGCGGCCACCCCCTCAGGCTTGCCGAAGAGCGTCAGCGCCTGGTCGGCGATATGGGTTCCCAGATCGAGCAGAACACCGCCGCCGGCGGAGGGATCTTCCTTCCACAGACGGTCTGTGGGCGGATTGGGCCGCCAGCGATCGAAGCGGGACTCGAAATAGACCAAGCGTCCCAGTGAACCTTCATTCATTAGTTTATGAATCGTCTGGAAATCGCTGTCCCATCTACGGTTAAAAAATGGAATCAGCAGCAGATTTCGGGCTGTGGCCAGTTCGATCAATTGGGCCACTTCAGCCGAAGCCACTGCCACCGGCTTGTCAACCACCACGTTCTTGCTGGCATCAAGAATCTGCCGCGCGACCTGAAAATGTGTGCCGCTGGGTGTGGCCACGACGAAGAGATCGAGCGATGCGTCGGCCAGCATGGCTTCGAACGTACGGTAGGTCGTAACGCCGGGATAGCGCTCGGCGGCCTTGTTTGAACTGTGCTCAACGACCGCAGCCAGTTCCAGCCCGTCGACGGAGGATATGAGCGGCGCGTGAAAGACGCGCCCCGCCATGCCGAAGCCTACCAGACCGACTCGAATCATTTGTTCCTCCGCAGAGTCGTAACTCAGCGTCAATATAGCCAATAAGAATAGGACTTGCTGTTGATACAACTAGCTTGTACGCTGGATCCTCTTGTCGCTCCTCCCGTCCGTATTCGCGAAGGGGACTTGGCGCGCTTCTTTCAGGAAGGCGCAGATCATTGTCAGCTCGGAATAGTATGGGTTAGTTGCGGGTGACCAATAAACCGATAGCTCGCACTTCAGCAGCTTGACGATCTCACCGCCGTTATGGGGACCTGCATATCCGCATTCGTGACGATAGAACTCTCCCAAACGTTTCTGGATCGTCCTATCTGTTTTCCCAATATAGAGAATGGGTTGCTTCGAAAGCCATCGGCTTTGCTCGTATTGATGGTCAATTCCAAGTCCGGTTGGAAGCGGTTTCTTGAACTGCAATGCACAGTCCTCGCAATCCTTTGCAGCCTCGTTGACGCGAGCCACCACGTAGACACCTGCGCTTGATCCGCCGTCTTCCCTCGGTATCGGAACCTTCCACCGGACAGGGCCATGCAGTTTGAGATCTGCTTGATTGAATAGTTCGGCGACTGTCATGATGGGGTTCATTATAAATCCAGATGCCTGATTGAGCCTTCGCATCTTGTAAACCAAATTACTGCCCCATTCAGCCTTCGAGTTTATAGCGCGTTTCTGCCAGCCGGTAGAGCCGTCGCCAGACAAGGCGGTTCATGGTAACCACCATGACGGAGATGAGGATGGTGGCGAGCAACAGGATGGGAAAACGGCCGCTGTCGGTGGCGGCGTCGATTTGCGCGCCGAGGCCGATGGTTTGCAGGGTGCGGTCGGCAACGTGGGAGTACTCGGCAAAGACCGACGCGTTCCATGCGCCGCCGGAGGCCGTGACCATGCCGGTGATGAGGTAGGGGAAGATTCCGGGGAGGATCAGCTTGGTCCAGCGCTGCCAGCGCGTGAAGTGGTAGACGGCGGCGGCCTCCTTCAGGTCGGAGGGGATGGACATGGCTCCGGCAATGACGTTGAAGAGAATGTACCATTGCGTTCCCAGCAGCATGAGGGCGATGGAGCCGATTCCCAGGCCGCCGCCGATTCTGACCAGGCCGATGAGCAGGATGGGAAAGAAAGCTGTTGCCGGAATCGAGGCCAGGATCTGCGCCAGCGGCTGGACAACCCGCGCCAGTTTGGGGCTGAGCCCGATGGCGACCCCGACGGGAATCGTCCACAAAGCGGAGATGGCAAGCGAGGCGATGACACGCAGGAATGTTGCCCCCGCGCCCTCAAGCAGCAGGCGCAGGTCGGGCCAGGTAACGGTCCTGAGCATGAGGATGGCCTGCACGGCTCCCCAGCCGACGACGAGGACAGCCGCCGCGGCCACGGTCCACAGCGCGGCGGAGGCCTTGCCGGTTTGCCCCTCGTCCAGCGGCTGAACGACGCGGCATTCCCTGCTGCGCGCCATGCGGCGGTAGACAGGCTCTTCGACGCGTGCCCAGATGCGGCCGGGAAGCGAAGTGAAGAGGGTTGAGCGCCTGAGCAAATCAAGGATGGGAGAGGTGACGGGGTCCGCGGACTCGACCTGCTCGAACTTGAATTTGTCGCTCCAGGCGATCAGCGGACGCCAGACGAGCTGATCGGTGGCGACGACGATGAGAATCATGACGGCGAATCCGGCCACAAGCGCCCGGACGTCGCCGGAAACGGCTGCGGTTTGCAGGTAGCTGCCCAGGCCGGGCAACTGGAAGTTCTTGTCGCCCATGGTGAACATCTCGCAGGCGATGAGGGCAAACCATCCGCCGGCGACGGAGACGATGGAGTTCCAGACCAAGCCGATGGCGGAGTAAGGCATCTCAAGCTGCCAGAAGCGCTGCCATGCCGAGTAGCGATAGATGCGCGAGGCCTCGACCATCTCGCGGGGAATGCTTTTGAGCGATGAGTAGAAGCTGAAGGCCAGGTTCCACACCTGGCCGGTAAAGATGAGCAGGATGACGCCCATCTCGATGCCCATCTGATGGCCGGGAACAAGGGCGACCATGGCCAGTACGACTGGAGGCAGAAAGCTGAGCACGGGAATGGACTGCAGAATATCCAGTACAGCGATCATCCAAGGCTCAATTCTGGGGTTATACGCGGCGATGTAGCCGTAAGAGACGGCAAAGACAAGGCTTAGCAGGTAGGCGATGGCGATGCGGACGACGGAAGCGAGCGCATAAGCCGGCAGTGCGCCGATGGAGTGCGAGATGGGCACCACGGGAACCGGCTTGCCCATCCAATATGCGCCGGTGCTGACGAGGGCGAAGAAGATGGCCAGCATGCAGCCGGCCACGCACATGTCAATGAGGAACGGCCAACTGCGGACCAGGACCAGGGATCGGGCGAGGGGATGCTGGGTCTTCACTTGCTTCCCCCGCTGGCGGCAACCTCTTCGTCTTGTGCGTCGGGCAGCACAAAGCGGCGGCGGCCAGAGTCGTAGTCGAACAATTCGGCGTAGCGGCCCCAGGTGACGGCCGTCTCCATCTGGCGCAAGCATTCCTCCTCGCTGAACTGCTCGTCGAGCATGTCGAGAAAGAAGTCCTCAGGGACGGTGTGGTCGCTCTTGGCTTCCAGAGCGCGGCGAATCTGGCGCAGCAACAGGACGTTGGCCAGGGCGGCCTGGCGGAATAGTTCCTTCTGGCGGAGAATCTCGGAGTTGGCAAACTCCGTGCCGCTCTCCGTGATGGCCGCGTCGCCTTCCTCGATCTTCAGGAAGCCGAGCAGTTGCGCGGCGTCCACGATGGGCAGCAGGTCGTCGATCTCGAAGGTAAGGTCGTCGGCCAGGCGGTAGATGTCGTCGCGGCCTCCCTTGTCGAGGAGGAGTTCGAGCAGGCCGGCCATGCCGCCGGGACGCGCGTGGGGCAGCATCTGATAGTGCATCTGGCGCTGGTCGCGAACCTTGGTCGCGGCCTGCTGATCGGGTGCCTCGGCGGGGGCCAGATCGGGCTTGGTGAGCACCTTGTAGATGTAGTCCACCAACTGCGTGAAGGGCTCAGATTTGCGGTCGCGGGGCTGCGGGAGCTGGACGCGGAAGTCGGTGCGGATGTGGCCGGGGTTGCGCCCCAGCACCACGATGCGATCGGCCAGCAGCACCGCTTCCTCAATGTTGTGCGTTACCAGGAAGATGGCCTTGGTGGGCATGGCCTTGTTCGCCCACAGCTCCAGAAGTTCGCTGCGCAGGTTCTCGGCCGTCAGCACATCGAGCGCGGAGAAGGGCTCATCCATGAAGAGGACTTCGGGTTCAACGACGAGCGCGCGGGCAAAGCCGACACGCTGCTTCATTCCGCCGGACAACTCCTTGGGGTAGGCGACTTCGAAGCCGTCCAGGCCGACCGTGTCCAGCATCTTCATGCTGCGGGCGCGGCGCTCTTCGGGGCTGACGCCGCGGGCTTGAAGGGGAGCTTCCACGTTCTGAAGAACCGTGAGCCAGGGAAATAGGGCGAAGCTCTGGAAGACGATGGAGACGTTGATCTCGGCTTCAACAATGGGCGATTGGTGCCAGTAGACCTGGCCGGCCGTGGGCGTGGAGAGTCCGCTCAACATGCGCAGCATGGTGGACTTGCCGGAGCCCGACGGGCCAAGCAGGGCAAGAATCTCGCCCGGCAGAATCTCAAGGTCGGTGGCCGAAATCACCTGAATGCGGTTCTGGCTGGGCTGCGCGTAGTATTTCTCGACCCCGACAGCGCGAATGATGGCGTCAACGGCTGGGCCCGGGGTTGGTGCAGGGGCGGGGACGCCTTCGAGGGCCTGGGCCTCGGTCTGGTTGGGGATTCCGGTTTCCTCCATGCGCGATTCTCCTGGTCAGGTCCGCATGGCAAGTGCCGCGGCCGGTCGTTGTTGCAAGTATATGTTTTGCCGGTTGCGCCGGGATGAATAGGCGCCAGCCTGCGCTGAGTATCGCGCTCCAGCCAGGATGCGGCAAGCGGCTAGCATGTCGCCCTGGTTTCGGGCCGGGAAGGTCAGCTGAGAAATCTCCAAACCGAGAGTATCATTCTTGAAAAGGCGCTTTGCATCGCTCGGAATGCGCCTCCCGTGGCAGGCGAATCTTCGCGGGGCGCGGGTGAGGCGCGGTTTGTTGTGTTGCGCGGCAGTTTGCGCGTTGCGGCTCGATGGTGCGTCAAGGAGAGTATGCACGAAGATGCTGCCAAACCGAAGGTTCTGGTCGCCGACGACGAGCCGGTGATCGCCGACACGCTGGCCATGATCCTGAACCAGAGCGGCTTTGAGGCTCGCGCCGTCTACTCCGGTGAAAAGGCGCTTGAGCTGGCCCAGACGTTTGTGCCGGAGATGCTTATCTCCGACGTGATCATGGCCGGCTTGAACGGCATCGACGCGGCCATCCGCATCCTGGCCCTGCTGCCGGGGATCAAGATACTGCTGTTCAGCGGCCAGGCCGCCACCGCCGATCTGCTTGAGAAGGCGCGCGCCAGGGGCTACGAGTTTGAGATTCTGGCCAAACCCGTCCATCCGCAGGATTTGCTGCGCAAGCTGCGCGGGTAGCTCCGCCAGTTGCATACCGCTTTCGAGTGGAACAAATGACGCTTTCAATCCGTATTCACTCCCAAATGAACGCTACTGCTGAATTGTCCGGCTCATCGGCCGACTTCCTCTCCAGCCGGCTTTTCGGCCTAACGAGCCGCATCGAGGAGATTGACCCGCAGCTGTCGCGGGTTCTGGTTCCGTGGGTCGCGCGTCATCCGCGCTACCTGCCGGGGTTCCTTCGCCTAGCGCGGACCATTGGGCAGTCGAGGCGGGCGCGAGCCCGCGCGCTGGAGAGCGGGGTGCGAGTGCCTCCCTTTCTCGTCCTCAGCGTCACCTCCAAATGCAATCTGCGCTGCGTGGGCTGTTTCGCCGGGGCAGTGGGGACCGTTACGCGCGCGCCGGCGCAGCCGGGACTCGGCCTCCGCGACTGGTACGGAATCGTGGATGAGGCGGTCCGGCTGGGTGTGATGGCGTTCATGATCGCCGGCGGCGAGCCGTTTCTGCTGCCGGGCATTGCCAACCTGTTCCGAGATCATCCCGATCGTCTCTTCCTTGTCTTCACCAACGGGACGGCCTTGCAGCCCGGCGATTATCAGATACTGAGGAACTGCTCCAACACGGTGGTCGTGGTCAGCCTGGAAGGCGATCGCGATCTGACCGACTCGCGCCGGGGCCGCGGCGTCTACGAGAAGGCCCTCGGCTCTCTCGACCGGCTGCGCGAGGCAGGTGTTTTGACCGGCATCGCCGTGACGGTGGGATCGGCAAACATCGAGTACTGGTCCGACCCGCGCAACATCGACGCGCTGATTGCCCACAGCGGGCCGCTGGCAATGTTCATTGAGCAGATTCCTACCGGGCAAGTTCCCACTGGTAGCTGCGAAAGCGGCGCGCAGCTGACTCCCGAGCAGCGGTCGCGTTTCCGGGAAACCGTCGTCCGGTACCGGGATCGCGCCACCGGAGGCGCTTACATCATTCATTCGCCGGGGGATGAAGAGACGCTCGGAGGTTGCGTCTCCGCCGGGCGCGGCTTCGCCCACGTGAATCCGAGCGGCGACGTCACGGCCTGCCCCGTTTCGGCTCTGGCGACGCACAATGTGAAAACCTCGAATCTGCGCGAGGCCCTGGCCAGTCCGCTCTTCGCCATGATCCGGGAAAACAGCCATCTTCTTGAAACCGAAGGCCATCCATGCGGGCTCTCGGCGCACGCGGCGGAGTTGGAGAGCATGGCGAAAGGCCTGGGCGCTTACCGCACCGGCGAGCCTGCATCCGCGGTTTGGGACGAGGAACCGCTGGTCGCGATCCGCTGACAAGGCGCAAGCCGGCCGGTATTCATCATAAAAAAATGCCGCCGCGGATGCGAGCTACACCTCGTGGCGGCCCTCCATGGCGCGGGCCATGGTCACTTCGTCGGCGTACTCGATGTCGCTGCCGGCCGGAACCCCCGTTGCAATGCGGGTGATCCGGACAGGGAATCCGCGCAGGGCGCCGGCCAGCCAGTTGGCGGTGGCTTCGCCTTCCAGGGTGGGGCTGGTAGCCAGGATGACTTCGTCCACTTCGCCGCGCTCCACGCGGGCCACCAGCGTGCCGGTGCGCAACTGGTCGGGACCAACGCCGTGCAGGGGCGAGAGGGCTCCGTGCAGCACATGGTAGACGCCCAGGTAGCCGCGCGTCCGCTCCACGGCGGCGATGCTGGTTGGCTCCTCGACCACGCAGACCAGGCGCCGGTTACGGGTTGCGCTGGCGCAGTAGGTACAGGGATCGACGTCGGTGACGTTGTTGCAGATGGAGCAGAGGCGCAGGCTGGCCTTCAGGCCGCGCACCGCCTCAGCCAGCGCCGCCGCATCCTCGTCGGTGGAGCGCAGAATATGGAAGGCGAAGCGCTGCGCGCTCTTGGTGCCCACGCCGGGCAGCTTCTTCAACTCCTCAATGAGCCGCGCCATGGGCTCGGCGAAACGCGACATTTTGCTGCCTCCGCGGAGGGTCTACGACCAAGCGCCTCCGATCAGAATAGCGGATTGGCCGCTGTGGGCGGCGCCGATCTTTCGGGCCGCGGCCTGAATCGACTTGGCCTTGTTGCGAAAGAATCCGGTCGTTCGGATGAGGAATTCCAGTTGCGGCAGGGTAGCCCTGGCCATCGCCACCGGGGTAGGGAAGCGGCGAAAAAGCTCCGGGGTCACCACGTTGACGCGGGCGTCGGTGCATTGGGCGGAGAGGATCGTGGCTACCAGCAGTTCCCAGGGGGACGAGTGAGTCAGTGCGCATCCGGCTTTGGGATAGGCTTCGTCGAGGCCCTTGAGGATGGCGGCGATGCGGGCGGAGCGAGGGGATTTCTTGTTGCCGCGATTCTGTTGGTTTTTCATCCCTATTGGTTCAGTCTAACCGCTATGATTCGTCGCATGTCTATTTTTCCTGCGTCCGCAAGGCAGTACAAGAACTTGGCCGTTGAACTGTCAAACTTTCTACACGAGAGAATAGAGAACACCAGTTTTCGAGATAAATGGAGCAATAGGAATTTTGAGCTGCTTCGGGAATTCTCCGAAACGAAAGGCGC